>JAGQTR010000551.1 GCA_020438915.1 Mycobacterium sp. | reverse complement strand
GCCTCGTCGGTCAGCGTGTAGATGATGGTTGGCTGCTCGGCGCCCATGTGTTGTTCTCCCGGCCTCAGTTGGTCTCCGCACCTTCTGGCGCAGCCTACCGAACGACGCGGTGTCCGTGGCGGGCCAGTTACCGGGTGAACGGACGGCGAGTCGTCACGGACAAGAGGTGACTCGCGGCTAGATTCACGCCAACCGGGCAACCCAGGAGTCCCCGCGGGAAGAGGAACATCTTATGACGAAGGCCGGGCATCACGGCGCCGCGTTGCGCGGCGCGGCAGCGCTGTGGGTAGCGCTTGCCGCGGTCGCCTGTACCTCGGCGCCTGACCCCGCCGACTCGACGGCAACTGCGGAGGCTCCGGAGCAGGTGACGCAGGTGTCGGGGTCCCTTCCGGAGTGGCAGGAGGCGGTGTGCCGCGACGGCGCCGCTACCGACTCTGACACCCGCCACACAGTCAGTGGGATTGCCTGCGTGCCCGAGGACGGCGACGGAATCGTTAACTTCGACCATTTCGAATCCGCCTCATCGATGGGTTCGGTGCTGTCCTGGACTCCGGCCGCGCACGTCGCGCAGACCGTCGTCGACGGCCGTCCGCTGGCGATCTGGACGCCGTCGGGTGAGGTCAGCGACCTCGATCCGCTTGAGCAGTTCGGGTTCGATGTCGTGTCGTACCAATCTGCGAGTTTCATCAGGGGCGCCGGTGAGCTCCCCGCGGTGGTACCCGAGACCGGTGACGCTGCCACGCTGGCGCCCAATCAGTACGGCTACGTCGTGGTGCAGACCGCTGGTGGAGATACCCAGTGCATCGTGGAGACCACGTTCATCGGATGCCAGACCGCCGGCATGAGGTGGCCGCAGCACGCCGATGGCAGCGGGCCCTACCACGGCGTGCGCATCAATACCGACGGGACTGGTTCCTGGGTCGACGGTAACCTCGGCGCCGCAGCGCCGACGACGCTGGCCGAGAGGACCTACCGTGCCCAGGGCTGGACCATCGTGTCGAGTTCATCGGGTCTGCGCTTCACCAATGACGACACCGGTCACGGCGCGGTGGTCAGCGTGGCGGGTGTCCAACCGTTCTGAGGTTCGTTGGACCGTGAGTTAGACCGTGGTTGGGCCAGTGCCGCGACCCGCGAGATGGCGAAGATTCCCCCATGCGCCCCACGCGACACTAAGGTGCTGTTCGTGGGCAGAAATGTGTTGGCCAACGGCCGAGGCCGCTGGCTGGCCGTCGCCGTCTCGCTGGTCGTCTCTGCCGCGATGCTGCAGGCTCAGGGCGCCGAGCCGCCCCGGAGCGCCGACAAGCCCGCAGAGACGCCGGCGGGTCAGCAACCGACGTCGGCGGCGGCGCCGAGCACGGCCAGTCCCACGCAGGCTGAATTGTTGGCCGCCAGCGCTCCGGTCGATGCTCGGGTATTCGACTTGGCTTTGCCCGCCGGCGTGGCGCCGGAGTCGGGGCTACAGGTCAATACCATTTGGGCGGCCCGAGCCATCAGCATGATGTTCCCCGAGATCACCACCATTGGCGGGTTCCGTCAAGACGCCTTGCCGTGGCATCCCAACGGGTTGGCGATCGATGTGATGATTCCGAACCACAACACTGACGAAGGTATCGAGCTCGGCAATCAGATCGCCGGACTGGCGCTGGCGAATGCCCGCCGTTGGGGAGTGCTGCACGTGATTTGGCGGCAGGGGCTTTACCCGGGCATCGGCGCGCCGAGTTGGACCGCCGATTACGGGAACGAAACCGCCAACCATTTCGACCACGTCCATATCGCCACCAACGGCGGCGGCTATCCAACCGGGAACGAGACCTACTACATCGGATCCATGGAGCCGTAGCGCTCAGACCGCTACCGAACCCTCCCCACACCACAGCACCGCCGACGCGCCACCGGCATCACCGCAGGCCAACCCTTCGAGCATGGTCGCCTCCTCCGGTGTCGACGGGAAAGACGGCGGGGCCGGTGGCCACAGCGGGAAGATGCTGGCGCCGGTCACGCCGGTCAGGCGGGCCACGATCTGGGCACCGGTGTTGGTCACCACATAGGTGATGTCGCCGATGAACTGCACGGGCACAATCGCCAGCTTGGCCAGCAGGCTGATCAGGAAGATGTCCTGATCAGCAATCGCCTGCAGGGCTGAGGTCAAATCATTGGTGAGCCCGAACACGACGTACGGCACCGTGGCGAAGATCGTGCGCAATCCCAGCGCGAGTTGGGTGCCGATGTCGGGGTAGCCGTATTTGTCGATCACGTCCTCGATCCCCGCACGCAGTGCCTCGTCATCGTTGACCGGAAAGACGTTGGCGTCGCCGAGATCTGTCAGCGACACACCTTCGGAGCCTGCCGCCGGGGTTGCGCCGAAGAGCGTCAGCACCGTGGGTGTGACGTCGACGATCTGGCCCTGCAGGTTGATGGCCCCGGCGGCGAAGAGATTCGGGTTCTCGGCGATCACGAATGTCGATGTCTCCGCCGGTGATTGGAAGCCGTGGCCCAAGCCCTTCTGCGGCTGGTGACCGTGGTCGGTGGTCATCAGGATGGTCCACTGTTCGCCAGTGAGGGCTTCCCAGGCAGCCACAGCCTGCAGAATTTCGCCGAGGTTCCTGTCGACGTTGTTGATCGCGGCCGCGTACTGCGGTGAGTCACCGCCGTACATGTGCCCGTTCTCATCGACCCCGACGAAGTAGCTGAAGACGAAGTTCGGGACATCGGGGCTGGCGACCGCGATGGCCAACTCGGTTGCGTCTCCGACTGCGTCGTCGGTGAGCAACCAGTCGGTATCGCCTGGGACCTGCGGGATGTTCACGACGGTATCGGCGGGAATCGAGCCGGCTGCGGCGATGGCGGAGATGACATCCCAGTCCGCGATTGACGTCGTTTGGATAGCCGGGTTGAAGGTTTCCAGCTGATTGAACACAGTCGCCCAGGTGTCGTAGGTCCAGGGAGTGAAGACGTTGTTGATCACGCCCGTGGTCTCGCCCCACACGCCGGTGAGGATGGTCGACCACGACGGGCCGGAGATGGTGGTGTGTCCGACGATGCTCGCCGGGGCCGTGGTGCCGTCCTGCATCAGCTCGAAGAAATTGGCATTGCCCGGATCGGCCAGGACTTTGCTGAGATTCGTGCCGTCGACGCCGATCACCAGGACGTTCGGCGAGGGGTCGGCCGCCAGCGATATGAACGGCTGGGCCACTGCATTCGCGTCGCTGCGCAGCGCGCTGCGCTCCAACTCATCTCGCACCGCGGCCAGTGCCGCCAACATCATCGGCGCCTGGGTCGGCGCCGCGGGGCCCGGATTGACAACTGGCTGCAGTCCGGTGGACGCCACCGCGGCGGTGACGTTGACCAGTGCCGAGGACGGGGCCGGCGCCGGTGGCGTGGATACCGCGGTAACCGGGGAGGTCACCGCAAGCGCATTGGTGACCTCCACCGGGTCGATGTCGGACACCGCCGCCAGATCCTCCACGGCCTCAGCGGTCAGTCCGACTTCAGTGGACAGTCCGGCATCCGGCTCGGATGCGCCGGAGTCATCGGGGACATAGGGGTCCTGCACGATGGTTGATCGGCTCGGTGCGCGGCGTTCGGCTTCACCTCCGCTGACCGAGGCATGGGTCGAATCGCCGGACCCGTGGGCTTCGTCATCCTCGGCAGGTGTGGTGTTTCCTTCTCCGGCGCCGGTATCGGTATCGGTATCGGTGTCTACGTCGTCGGTGTCTACGTCGGTGTCGGCGTCGATGTCTGGGCCGTCAGAATCGCTGTCGGTATCGAACCCGCCCGCGGAGTTCGACGA
>JAGQTR010000043.1 GCA_020438915.1 Mycobacterium sp. | reverse complement strand
TCCCCACACCCAGCGACCACGGGAAACCCACCTGATAACCCAACTCCAGCGTGCCCTCGAAATCCTCGGCATCCGGACCGTCGACGATGTAGGTGGCCTTACCCGAATGGAACCACTCCCGGGTCAGCCGGTTGCGGTCCAACGGAAACACCCCGTTGAGAAACGTGTCCCACTGCTGGATCGTCAACGTATCGCCCTGGCCGTCGACCAGGCTCAACTCATTGTCGAGGCCTGCGTGCGAGATGCCGGTACTCGCGAACATCGCGGCCATTGTCGTCATCATGACGATCAGCACCCGGCTGATTACCTTCATCGTTCGCGAGTCCTGCGGCGAATGTCGGGTCAGCCACGCGCCAGGGCGGACACTCGAATGCTCGACTTTCCGGGTGTCGATGGCGATCGGCCTGCCCCTTTCTGTTCGAGATTGAGCGCGTGGCCGCGACCAATGCGGTGAAGCCACTGGGTACTTTAAGCGCGGAAAACGACTTTGGACGCCTAAACTACCTGCCGATTTCCTGGCAATGTGCTGTCAACGCGCCCTCAGCAGCAGCCCTTGGCCTTGCGTTCGGCAAGGTGGGCATGTTCGGCGTTGTCGCTTCCGCCGACCGCGGCGAGGAACTCATCGAGGTCGATCCGCTTCCCGCCCAGCCAGGTCCCGGTGACCCGAGCCTGGTCGACCAACGTGACCGGATCGATCGTCCACGGGTCGGCGCTCAGTTCGACGAAGTCGGCGAGCTTGCCGGCAGCGATCGACCCGACCAGATGGTCGCGGTGCAGCGTACGGGCGGCGTCGATGGTCTGCGCGTGCCACGCCTGGTCCAGGGAGATGGCCTGGTCGGCTCCGTGGACGGTGCCCCCGCGGGTGCGCCGGGTGACGGCGGTGGCGATGTTGACGACCGGCGTGGGCGGTGACACCGACCCGTCGTTGTGCAGCGATACGCACGCCCCGGAAGCCACCGCGTCGGCGAAGGCTGCCCAACGGGCGCCGTACTGGGGGGCGAACATCGAGCCGTCGAGCAGCTCGCCCCAGTAGTAGTACTGAAAAGGCGCGAGCGACACATACACGCCGAGTCTGGCGGCACGGTCGAAGTGCGCACGGGTGCCGGCGCCGCAGTGCTCCAGGCGCCACCGATGGTCGGTGCCACGCAGGCCGTGCCTGTGCAACGCACCTTCGTAGGCATCCAGCGCGAGGTCCAGGGCCAGGTCGCCGTTGGCGTGGAAGGCCATCTGCCAACCCTTGGGTGCGGCGTGATCGAGGATGGCGTCGAGTTGTTCGCGGGTGTAGTTCATCGAATGCGCGCCGCCCGCGGTGGCCGGATCGATTCCGGCGGTGCGGGTGGCCTCGCTGTCGAGGTAAGGAAACGAGATCGCGATGTTGCCCACCCACGGCGAGCCGTCGGTCCACAGCTTGACCCCGGCCTTGGTGAGCCACGCCTCCCCGGCGGCGAAAGTGGCTGGATCCGAATAGGTGTCGGTGATCGACATCTCCCACATACTCACCCGCAGCGGGCACGACGGCGCGGCCGCCAATGCCTCGTAGCCCGCAGCGAATTTCGGGTCGTAGGTCATGTCCGATGTGGAGGTGTAGCCGCCCCGCGACATCACCGCGAAGTAGTGCGCCGCCGACAGCAGTGGGTCGCCCATCTGGGCCATCAACGGCCCGGTGACCGCAGTGAGGGCGGGCAGTTCGAAGCCCTGCCCATTAAGCGATCCGTCGGCGTTGCGACCGTAGTGCGCCGCGACGGGGTCGGCGGGCGGATTGGCATCCCAGCCGTAGCGCTTGATCAGCGCGGTGTTGAAGTACACGCCGTGGCCGGAGTTGTCGGTGACCACCGTGACCCGGTCACCGAAGATCGCGTCGAGTTCGTCGGCATCCGGTGCCGGGTGAGCGTGCAGCAGGGCATCGAAACCGGCGAACCACAGCGGCGTTTCGGGATCGGAGGTGGCGATCGCATCGGTGAACACCTTCTCTACGTCGGCCCAGGTGGGCGCGTCCCAGGGCGCGATGGACCGCGCCGGCGCCTGGGTGGCGACCCCGCTGATCAGGGGATGCCCATGGGGCTCAACGAATCCCGGTGCGAGCGCAGCGGCTCCGGTGTCCACTACCTGCGCGCCGGGCAATGCCGCACGGCAGTCATCAAGACTGCCGACGGCCACGATGGTGTCCCCGGAGACGGCCACGGCCTGTGCCCGCGGAGCGGCGTCGTCCATGGTGATGATGGTGCCTGCGGTGAGGATGAGTTCGGGCATCCGCCAAGTGTGTCACTCGGACGGCCCCTTCGTGGGCGACCGTGAGAAGGTTCCGGAGTGGGGTCAGCACGAGCGGGGGGCCGGGCGCTGGGCATTGCTGCCGGTGCCGCGGCTGACGCGCTGTTCGGTGACCCGCGGCGGGGTCACCCGGTCGCGCTGTTCGGCGGCGGTGCATCGGCCGTGGAGCGGCGGCTGTACGCCGATGACCGGTGCGCGGGCGTGCTGTACGCCGCCGGACTGCTCACCGCGGTCGCCGTGTGCGGGGCGATCGCCGAGCGGGTGAGTCGGCGCCGGGGCGTGCTCGCAGAGGCGGCGTGTGTGGGCACCGCGACATACGTGGCGTTGGGCGGGAAGTCATTGTGCCGAACCGGCGAGCAGATGGTGGACCTGCTGGAGGCCGAGGACATTGCCGCCGCGCGCCGCTTGCTGCCTTCGCTGTGCGGTCGCGACCCCGCTGTTCTGGAGCCGGCGGGCCTGGCCCGGGCGGCGCTGGAGTCGATCGCCGAGAACACCTCCGACGCCCAGGTCAGCCCATTGGTATGGGCCGCGGTGGGCGGCACCCCCGCAGTGCTGGTGTACCGCGCCGCCAACACGCTGGACGCGATGATCGGCAACCGGTCGCCCCGATACGCCCGCTTCGGCTGGGCGGCGGCACGTTTCGACGATTTGGTCAACCTCGGTGGAGCTCGGTTGACGGGAGCGTTGGTCACGCTGTGCGCACCGGTCGTCGGCGGGTCACCGGCCGGGGCAATTCGGGTGTGGCGGCGCGATGCCCGTAAGCACCCGAGCCCGAACGCCGGGGTGGTCGAGGCATCGTTCGCCGGTGCTCTCGGTGTGCGTCTTGGCGGGCCCACCCAGTATGCCCACGAGCTGGAGATTCGTCCTTCGCTGGGCGACGGGCGTGCTCCTGGGGTCGCTGACCTCGCGCGGGCGGTGCGGTTGTCGCGGGCCGTTCAACTGCTTGCGGCGGCGCTTGCGGTGGCCGTCAGCGCCGCCTGCCGTAACGGTCGGTGAGTTTCTCCTCGGTGGTGAGTGGCGCGGCGGCCTCACCGACGACACCGCGGGCGGCGGCGGCGTCGGCGGTTGCCTTCTCGCGACGGCGCACCCGCAGTTCGGAGTACACGAAGTAGCCCACACCTATCGGCGCGATGATGCCGAACGCGATCCACTGGATGCCGTAGGACAGGAACGGGCCGGCGTCCAGGTGCGGCACCGGGATGACACCGAGACCGCCAGGCTGATCCCGCATCAGCTGCAGGTAGGAGCCGGCCAGCGGGACACCGGTCAGGGCCGAGATCTGGGAAGTGTTGATCGAGTACACCTGCCGCACGCCATCGGTCTCGAACGGGTCTTTGCCGACGGCGACGGCTTCGCCATCGCGGAGCCGCGCGGTGATGGTGACCTGACCGTCGGGGGGCGGATCCAGTGGCGGCACCTGTGCGCCCGACACCGGCCGCACGTAGCCGCGGTCGACGAGCACGGTGGGACCGCCGTCCACCGCGAACGGAACCAGCACCTCGAACGCGGGCTCGCCGTCGACGAGCCGTAACCTGGCCAGAACCTGCCCGTCTGGCAGGTACCGTCCGGTGGCTGTCACGGGCTGCCACTGATCTTCGGGCGCCGCAGAATCCTGCTGCGGCAGAAACGTCGTCACCGGGACCGGATCGGCGTCCAGCGCACGGGCGATCTGCGCGTTCTCTCGCGAGGTCGCGGTGTTCTTGCCCAGCTGCCAGGGTGCGAGCACGGTGAAACACAAGTAGGCGAAGGCCATCACCACCACGAACAGCGCCAGCCATTGCGGGCGCAGCAGAAAGGCCCAGCGGCGCATCGTCAGCGGACCCCTTCCCGCTCGGCCAGCCGCTCATCCACCCACCCGTGCAGACCGGGCAGCGACGCGTCGATCACCGTGAATACCTCCTCGAAGTCGTCATCGGTGCCGTAATAGGGATCCTCGACATCGGGGGCGTGGGCGCCAGATCTCGGGTCGAACGAACGCAACATCTGCAGCCGGTCGGTGGGCACTCCCAGGTGGGCCAGCATGCGCAGATGATTTCGGCCCAGCGCCACCACCAGGTCCGCGGACAGGTGATCGGCGTCGACCTGAGCGGCGCGGTGCTCTGTCGGGTAGCCGTGTGCGCGCAGCACCTGGCCGGCTCGGTGGTCGGCTGGTTGGCCGTGGTGCCAGTCGCCGGTTCCTGCGCTGGTGACACGCACGGCTGCGGCCAATCCGCGCTCCCTGATCTGATGGGCGAACATTTTTTCCGCCATCGGGCTGCGGCAGATGTTGCCGGTGCAGATGAAAGTGACGTGCAGCTTCGTCTCGCCCACCCGGGCTCTGAGGTCAGGCACCGAGCACCTCACGAAGGTCATCGACACTGGCGACGTGGAGCAGTTCGTCACCAGAGCCGTCGGTGAAGTCGTCGCCGCCGTAGCCCCAGCCGACGACGATGGTGTCGATGCCGTGAGCAGCAGCGCCCTCGACATCGTGAGCGCGGTCACCGACCATCACGACCCGATCCGGTAGCGGCGCCAGCTGAGCGAGCGCGTGAGCCAGCACGTCGGCTTTGGATGACCGGGCGCCGTCGACACTGGCTCCGGCGATGACCTCGAAGTGGCTCTCGAGGCCGAAGTGGGCGAGGATGCGCCGCGCGGCCGGTTCGGCCTTGGAGGTCGCCACCGCCATCCTTACGCCCCCGACCTGAAGGTCGGCCAGGAGCGCGGGGATCCCGGTAAACGGACGGTTCATCGACCAGCCGCGGCGGGTGTAGTCGGCTCGGTAGGCGGCGATCGCGGCGTCGGCACGCTCGCCGAGGCCCATTTCGTGCAGGGTGACGTGCATCGGCGGTCCGACGATCCGGTTGGCCAGGTTGCCGTCGGGAATCGGCGCGCCGATGGTCAGCAGCGCGTGCCGGAAGCTGGCAACGATGCCCTCCGCGGAATCGGTCAACGTCCCGTCCAGGTCGAAAATCACCAGATCGCCGCGGCCTGCCCGCGCGAAGTTCCTGGTGCTGTCCAGCGTGTCGGTCACGCCCACCATCATCCCTGATGCCGGTGACGGAGCGGCCCGCGCACTAGTGTCGTGATGTGGCAAGTCTGGCAGTGACGCGATGACGGTCCAACTCGCGGACATCATGGACGTGCTCGACGCGGCGTACCCGCCTCGGCTCGCCCAAGGGTGGGACTCGGTCGGGTTGGTGTGCGGGGACCCGTCCGAAGTCGTCTCCACGGTGACGATCGCGGTGGACGCCACGCCCGCGGTGCTGGCGCAGGTGCCCGACCGCGGCCTGCTTTTGGCACACCATCCGCTGCTGCTACGCGGCGTGGACTCGGTGGCTGCAGATTCGGCCAAGGGCGCCCTGATCCACTCGATGATCCGGACGGGTCGTGCCCTGTTCACCGCGCACACCAACGCCGACTGCGCAACGCCGGGAGTGTCGGACGCGCTTGCCGACGCACTTGGCTTGGAGGTGTCCGACGTACTCTCGCCGGCGCCGGTGGGGCCCGAACTGGACAAGTGGGCGGTCTTCGTTCCCACTGAGGACGCGGCGGCCGCCGCGGCGATACGCGCGGCGATGTTCGCCGCCGGTGCCGGCCGGATCGGCGATTATTCCCAGTGCAGCTGGAGCGTTGCGGGCACCGGACAGTTCCTGCCGCACGACGGCGCGACGCCCGCGATCGGCACGGTGGGCACCGTCGAACAGGTTGCCGAGTACCGGATCGAGATGGTGGCCCCGGCGTCCCGGCGAGCCGCCGTGCTCGCCGCCCTCCGGGGCGCTCATCCCTACGAGGAGCCCGCGTTCGACATCATTGCGATGCCCTCGGTTCCCGGGGGCGAAGGCTTGGGACGCATTGCGACGCTGCCGAGCTCAGAGACCCTGGCGGCGTTCGTATCCCGGGTTCGCGACGCGCTGCCCGCCACCTCGTGGGGGGTGCGCGCGTGCGGCGACGCGGCGGCGATGGTGTCGCGGGTCGCGGTATGCGGCGGCGCGGGCGACTCACTGCTTGCCGAGGTTGCCGCCGCCGGGGTGGACGCCTACGTGACCGCCGATTTACGTCACCATCCCGCTGATGAGCACCGCCGGGTCTCTGACGTCGCACTCGTCGATGTCGCGCACTGGTCCAGCGAATACCCGTGGTGCGGGCAGGCGGCGAAGGTGCTGCGGGACCACTTCGGTGCGTCGTTGCCGGTCACGGTGTCTGAGGTGCGCACCGATCCATGGAATGTCGAAGGAGTCCGGTCATGAAAGCTGACGTAACCCAGCAGCGGTCGTTACTCGAGTTGGCTGAACTCGACGCCGAGATCAGCCGGATCGAGCATCGGACGAAGAACCTCACCGAGCAGCCGGCGTTGGAGACGGCGCAGGCCGGGCATCGGGAAGCAAACGACCGGCTGGCCGCGCTGCAGATCGCGTTGATCGATCTCGACGCCCAAGCCGCGAAGTTCGAGACCGAAATCGACAGCGTGCGCCAGCGAGAGGATCGCGACCGCGCGCTGCTCGACGGCGGAACTGTCGACGCCAAGCAGCTCACCGAGATTCAGCACGAGCTCGACACCTTGCAGCGGCGCCGGACCAGCCTGGAGGACTCGCTGCTGGAGGTGATGGAACGACGGGAGGAGCTTGCCGCCGATCAGGATCGCGCGCTGGCTGAGATCGACCAACTCGAGAGGTCGCTCAGCGATGCCCAGCGCGCATGCGATGAAGCCCGCACGCACCTGGCTCAACTGCGCCACCAATCCCTCTCCCACCGTGACGATCTCGTCGCGGGCCTCGACGAGGGGCTGGTTGCTCTCTATGAGCATCAGCGGGCTCGCGGTGGGGTGGGCGCGGGGCCGCTACAGGGACGTCGATGCGGCGCGTGCCGGATCGAGATCGACAAGGGGGAGTTGGCGCGGATCGCCGCCGCGGCGGAAGACGAGGTGCTGCGTTGTCCGGAATGCTCGGCGATTCTATTGCGGGTGAAGCGTTCTCAAGCATGAAAGTGGTAATCGAGGCCGATGGCGGGTCCCGGGGCAACCCGGGCCCCGCCGGCTATGGCGCAGTGGTGTGGACTGCCGACCGGGGATCGGTTCTCGCCGAATCGAAGTCGTCGATCGGCCTGGCCACCAACAACGTCGCGGAGTACCGCGGGTTGATCGCCGGACTCCAGGAAGCCGCCGCCCTCGGCGCAACCGAAGTCGAGGCCTTCATGGACTCCAAGCTGGTGATTGAGCAGATGGCGGGACGCTGGCGGGTCAAGCACCCCGACCTTGCGGCGCTGCATCGGCAAGCTGCAGAGATTGCGGGCAAGTTCGACAGCGTCAGCTATACCTGGATCCCGCGCGCGCAGAACAGTCACGCCGATCGGCTTGCCAACGAAGCCATGGATGCCGCGGCGTTACTCGACGACCCCGGCCGCGTGGAGCCACCGACAGCGGTTGAGGCCGCAGGCAAGACCGAGGTCGTAACCAGTCCGGCCGGCTGGACCGGCGCGACGGGGGCGCCGACCCGGTTGCTTCTGCTTCGTCACGGGCAGACGGAGTTGTCGCGACAGCGCCGTTACTCCGGACGCGGCGATCCGGCGTTGACCGACCTCGGAGTCAGGCAGGCGGACGCGGCTGCGCAGTACCTGGCAAAGAAGGGCGGTATCGCCGCCGTCGTCTCCTCCCCGCTGCGGCGGGCATATGACACCGCCTCGGCCGCCGCCCGGCAGCTCAGCCTGGATGTCATCGTTGACGACGATCTGATCGAGACGAACTTCGGTGCCTGGGAGGGCCTTACGTTCGGCGAGGCAGCCGAGCGCGATTCGGTGCTGCACCTGAGCTGGCTGCGGGACACCTCGGTACCGCCGCCGGACGGTGAGAGCTTCGATGCGGTCGCGGACCGGGTGCGCATCGCCCAGCAGCGGATCATCACCGACCACGCAGGCCAGACGGTGCTGGTGGTATCGCACGTGACGCCGATCAAGACGCTCCTGCGCCTGGCCCTCGATGCCGGCCCGGCGATCCTGTATCGGCTGCATCTCGACCTCGCGTCACTGTCGATCGCGGAGTTCTATCCCGACGGAGCTGCCTCGGTTCGGCTGGTGAATCAGACTTCCTATTTGTGATCCGCCGGCCTTTGGTCGGCGGTGTGCAGGTGCGCCTTCTCGCCGTGTGGACCCAGCAACGCGATCGCTTCCACGGGGCTGTCGACCACACCGAACCAGTGTGGTGTCCAGGTCGAAAACTCAACGGCTTCGCCGGGTTCTATGACGAAATCACGTTCTCGCAGAATCAGGCGCATCCGGCCGGACAACACATATACCCAATCGTGTCCTTCGTGTACGGGTAACTCCGGCGGAGGTTTACGTCTGCGGGCACTGATCCGGATCTTGTAGGCGTGCACACCGCCGGCAGGACCCTGTGCGGTCAACGGCCAGAACGTGATCAGGTTGCGGGTGTGTGCACCACCGCGTACCCGTGGATCGGGAGCCTCGGGAGCGCGCAGCAACTCGTCGGCGCTCACTGACAGGGCAATCGCCAAGCGGGGCAGGTGATCCACGGCCAGTCTCCGCTTGCCCGATTCCAGTCTGCTCAGCGTGGAGACGTCGATGTTGGCCAGGCCCGCAACCTCCTCGAGCGTCATCCCCCGTTGTAGGCGCAGCTCGCGCAGTCGCTGCCGGAGCCGAAGGTCGAACCCGGTGTCCGTATTTGCCTGCATAGCAAATCATCTTGGCATTCTGGCTGCCTACCAGCAAGCTCGGGCCATGGACATCGAATGGGACTGCGTGATTGTCGGGGGCGGCGCCGCGGGATTGAGTGCCGCGCTGGTGCTGGGGCGGGCGAGACGTCGCACCTTGGTCATCGACGCGGGACGGCCGAGCAACGGCGCGGCGCACGGAATCGGCGGGCTGCTCGGCCACGACGGTCGTCCGCCGGCAGAGCTCTACGAACTGGGCAGGAAAGAGCTGGAACGGTATCCGAGTGTCGCGGTCCGCAGCGGTGAGGTACTCGGCGCCCGACGGCGTGACGGAGGATTCGAAGTTGATCTCGCAAATGGCGCGCATGAACGGGTGAAGCGGGTGTTGCTCGCGATGGGCATGCAGTATCGGCTGCCACGACTTCCCGGATCGGACGAGCTCTGGGGGACCTCGGTATTCCACTGTCCGTTCTGTCACGGCTGGGAGGTTCGCGATCAGCCGTTGGCGGTGCTGGCCGAGGGTGAGCGAGCAGCGCACCTGGCAATGCTGTTGCGTGGATGGAGCGACGATGTGGTGCTGCTGACCGGTGGAACCGGCGGCCTGGAGCCTGACCGGCTGGCGCGGCTGAGCGCCGCGGGTATCACTGTTGATGATCGAGAGGTGTTGGAATTATCCTCTGCACGAGGGGAATTGAGCGCAGTGCTGTTCGCGGACGGGTCTCGGCTACCGCGGCGCGGGCTGCTGGTATCCGTGACGATGCACCAGCGCACCACCCTTGCCGCCGAACTGGGTGTGGCCTTCGCTGCGCCTGGACCGGTTTCGGCGGCAGCCGTCGAGGTCGATGCGCTGCACCGGACGTCGGTTCCCGGCGTCTTCGCAGCAGGCGACGTGTGTGCGCAGATGCCCCAGGTGGCCGCAGCGATTGCGGCCGGCTCAGCGGCGGCGACGTCAGTGGTGGCGAGCTTGATGGAGGGTCAGCAATGACGACCCCTGTGGTGAAGCAGCATTGGGAGGACAGGTACGCCGCGCGCGGGCAGATCTGGAGCGGGCGGGTCAACGCCCACTTGGAAGAGGTCGCCGCTTCGTTGACGCCCGGCCGGGCGCTGGACCTGGGCTGTGGTGAGGGCGCCGACTCGCTCTGGCTCGCCGACCGAGGATGGCAGGTGCTGGGTGTTGACATCTCCGATACGGCGTTGAGCCGTGCGGCTTCCGAGGCCGAGGCGCGAGGGCTGACCGAGCGCGTGCGGTTCATGCAGACCGACTTGTCGGTGAGATTTCCCGAGGGGGCGTTCGACCTGGTGTCGGCGCAATTCCTGCAGTCCGTGGTGCACCTGGACAGGGAACGGATCTTCACCGCCGCCGCGGCCGCCGTCGTTTCCGGCGGGATGCTCATCGTTGTGGATCACGCAGCCGCGCCGCCGTGGGCGCAGCGCCTCCACGACCACGTGTTTCCCACTCTCGAGGACGTGATCACATCGGTCGACCTTGATGGGCGGCACTGGGACCGGATCCTCGTCGGAACGGTGGAGCGCCCGGCGGTCGGCCCTGACGGGCAGGCCGGCATCTTGTTGGACAATCTAGTCGTGCTACGCCGATCGCTTTGACGCGCCCGCAGTCGTCGGGGGTGCCCCGCGGTGGCCGTGGCCGTCCAGGATGCCAGGTGCGCGGCAACACCCACCTGGGGTTGGCTACCCGCGCTGGTCAACGAGATGCCGCACACCCTGCCCGCGCTAGCCGCCGGCGCGCTGGTCGGCGGTGTTTCCGGAATCGGCACCCAAACCATTACGTTATTAGGGCGGATGAGCTGGCTGGGCGGCCGCGGATCACCTTCCGGCCGGATGGGGGATAACGGTCGAGGGTGGTTCGAGGAAAGTCCGGACTTCACAGAGCAGGGTGATTGCTAACGGCAATCCGAGGTGACTCGCGGGAAAGTGCCACAGAAATCAGACCGCCACTGCGGACCCCTCGGGTGATGCGGTGGTAAGGGTGAAACGGTGCGGTAAGAGCGCACCAGCGTTCCGGGTGACCGGAGCGGCTAGGCAAACCCCACCCGAAGCAAGGCCAAGAATGTCGCGCGGGGGCGCGCGGCAGCGCAGGCGTTGGAGGGCTGCTCGCCCGAGTCTGCGGGTAGGCCGCTTGAGGCACCCGGTGACGGTGTGTCCAGATGGATGGTCGCCGCCTCGCTGCCGGACAGGCGGTGAGGAACAGAATCCGGCTTACAGGCCAGCTCATCCGCCCTCCGGCGTCTCAGGCCGAACGGGCCGCCTTTCGCAGTTTCTTCAGCGCTGCCGGCAGTTGGTCCTCACACCGTTGTGCCAGGTCTTGCTCCTGTTGGTAGAGCAATCCATAGGTGAACGTGTCCTCGCCGGCGGCGTGCGCCAGGTCGGCTTGCCGACTCAGATGTGAACGGCTGACCACGCTGTCATGATGATCGCCCAACAGCGTCTGGATGGTCTTGGCGCGTTCGGCCACCTTGTTCGCGCCCGTCGCCGCGGCGGTGTAGCGGAGTCGTTTGGCGCGTTTGCGGATCCGGTGCAGTGCTTCGTTTTCATCGGTATCGGCGGCGGCAGCAGCCTTGGCGGCCTTGCGGATTCGCTTGTAGGCCGAACTGACCTTCGCGCGTGTCGATTCTGTGCCGGGCGGCGGCGCCGGAGGTTCGGCGGCAACCAGCGCCTCCAGAGCGTCGAGCAGCCGGAAATAACGTGGTGAGCGCATTGCTGTCAGGGATCGGCGCCACCCGCTCTGGTAGCGCTGGTGTGCACCCTCGACGAGCCGCGCCCGAACCGGACCACGAACGACTGCCTCCGGTAGCTCCTCCAGCGCGCGCTCGTACCGTTGTGCGAGTACCTCCGCGTCACGCGCCACACCGAGTACTCGGGCCAGTTCGCGCAGTTCCACTAGGATCCACTCGTCGTCGGTGATACCGAAGGATCCTTGCGCCGATTGCAGCAGGCTTCGGATCTTGCGGGTCGTCACCCGCATCTGGTGTACCGAGTCGTCGACATCTGACCGAACGGCGCGGTCCCACTTCAGAAGTTCGGCGACCTGTTCGGCCACCGCCCGATGCAGGGGGTCGGCGGACGCGTCCGCGAAGGCTGTCGGGGGTTCACTGTCGGCGAGGGCCCGGGCCAGCTTCGAACCGTGGCCGGCCGGTAGTGCCCCGGCATCGAGCAATCGCTGCGTCAGCCGGTCGAAGACGGTCGGGGAGCCACCGGGTGCCAGCTCCAGTTCCCATTCCCGCCATCGCTGTTCGCCACTTCCCTCGGCGCTCGCGTCGACCTGGTCATCGCAGAATTCGGCTACCGCCGCGCCGTCGGGCCCGTACAGCATTTCGACGGTCCTGGACGTGCTGATGCGGGCGACGGGCGTGAGCGGACTATCCCGCACGATCGCGAGCACCACATCACGTAGGTTCACCGGCACCATGGCCGGTGCGTCGTCGTCCGCCAGCGGCATGCGCACCTCGGTGCGGGTGTCGGGTCCGGCGGGCAGCTTGAGGTGCCATCCTGCGTCCGGCCCCCCGGTGCGCCGCCGCAGTGTGATCCGATGCCGGGCCAGATCGCGTGCTGGTGTGTCGAAGTACACAGCGTCGAGCTGCTGTGACGGAGATCGCTCGACGCGCGATATTGAAGACAGCCCGTCGAAGGACGGGGTAACGGTGGCTTCGACGACGTCGAATTTGCGCTCGGTCTCTGTGTACCTGGAGGTTTTGCGCGATTTGGCGGCCATGGTCCCTTTGTCTGCGCAGCTGTATGGGATAACTGGGCAAGCCCAAGAGTGCCACATCCGGGTGAACAGGTGGCCTCGGTCTGGCCCGGGTTCGGCGCGGACACGCCCGGTCCAGTTGGACAGTTTCGCATCCGGTCTTCTTAGAATAGTCTTATGAACGTGGATGCAGGCCTGATTGCCAGTGACACGGGTGAGATGAGACTGGCGGATTACCTCGACCCCGACGGTAATATCGCGATTCCCGCGGGTATCACGCTGACGTCCTTCCTGGACCGAAACGTCGCTACCCTGGGTGACGCTCCGGCATACAGCTACCTCGACTTCGATCGTGATTGCACCATCGAGCTGAGTTGGGCGCAGCTGGGGACCCGGCTACGTGCGGTCGGTACCCGTCTGCAGCAGGTCGCCCGCCCCGGCGACCGCGTCGCGATCCTCACGCCCCAGGGCGTCGACTATGTGGTCGGCTTCTTCGCCGCCATCCAGGCCGGCACCATCGCGGTGCCGCTGTTCGCGCCGGAGTTGCCGGGCCATGCCGAGCGCCTCGACGCGGTGCTGTCCGATGCCTGCCCGACCGTCGTGCTGACCACAACCGCTGCGGCCCAGTCGGTCCGTGAATTCCTGCGCACACTCCCGCGCGACCGCAGACCACGCATGATCGCCGTCGACGCGGTCCCCGATGCCGTGGGCGCCGGGTTCGTGCCCGCGCCGCTGGACACCGACGCGATCGCCTACCTGCAGTACACGTCCGGGTCCACGCGCAACCCTGCGGGCGTGGAGATCACGCACCGGGCGGCGTGTACGAACGTCGTTCAGATGATCTTGTCCGTCGGCCTGGACTGGAACATCCGCAGCGTCAGCTGGTTGCCGCTGTTCCACGACATGGGTCTGCTGATGATCATGTTCCCGGCGTTGGTCGGCCGACACATCACGCTCATGTCCCCGGTGGCGTTTGTACGTCGTCCCTACCGCTGGATCCGGGAGCTGGGCGCTTCGGACCTGCCGACCTTCGCGGCAGCCCCCAACTTCGCCTTCGAGTTGGCAGCCCAGCGGGGTCTGCCGCCTGCGGGGGAGACGCTTGATCTCTCCAACGTGGCGGGCCTGATCAACGGGTCGGAGCCGGTGAGTATCACCTCGATCGAAAAATTCACCGCCGCCTTCGCGCCCTACGGTCTGAATGCCTCGGCGATCAAACCGTCCTATGGCATGGCCGAAGCGACCTTGTTCATCTCCACCACCTCGCACGGCACCCCGCCGGAGGCGATCTACCTCGACCGCGACGAACTCAGCGCCGGCCGTGCGGTTCGGGTCCCCGCCGAACATCCGAACGCGGTGGCCCAGGTGTCGTGCGGTCGTGTCGCGCGCAGCCAGTGGGCGGTGATCGTAGATTCGGCAACCGACGCCGAGTTGCCCGACGGCCAGGTGGGCGAAATCTGGTTGCACGGCGAAAACGTCGGCCGCGGATATTGGGGCCGCCCTCGCGATACCGAGGTGACGTTCCAGAACAAGGTGCAATCGCGGCTGCTCAACGGTAGCCACGCCGAGGACAGCGCCGAAAGCGCGATGTGGTTGCGCACCGGGGACCTCGGCGTCTATCTGGACGGCGAGCTCTACATCACCGGTCGGGTCAAAGACCTGATTATCGTCGACGGGCGCAATCACTACCCGCAGGACATCGAGGCGACCGTCGCCGAGGCGTCCAACGCGGTGCGGGCGGGTTTCGTCGCCGCTTTCTCGATTCCCGGGGACGGGCGCGAAGAAGTCGTCGTCATCGCCGAACGTGCGGTGGGAGCGGGGCGAAGCGAAGCTGGACCGATCCAGGAGGCTATCCGCGCAGCAGTGTCGCGGCGTCATACCGTGCCGGTGTCCGAGGTGAAACTCGTTGCCGCAGGGGTGATTCCTCGAACGACGAGCGGTAAACTCGCACGCCGGGCCTGCCGGGCCAAGTATCTCGACGGCCTGCTGTAAGCCTCGCGGCCGGTTCGCTTCCCTGAGAACCTTCGCTTAGAAGGAGTGCTCCTCGCCGGGGAAGACGCCGGTAGCAACCTCCTGGGCGTAGGTTGTCGCGGCGCGGCGAAGTTCGTCCCCGACGGCACCGAAACGCTTGACGAACTTGGCGGTCCGGCCGGTTGTAAGGCCGGCCATGTCCTGCCAGACGAGGACCTGTGCGTCGCAGTGCTGTCCCGCGCCGATTCCCACGGTGGGGATCGTCAACTTGCCGGTGATCTGAGTGGCCAGTTCGGCCGGCACCATCTCCATCACCACCGCGAACGCGCCGGCCTCCTGAACCGCGATCGCATCGTGAATCGTCTGCTCGGCGGCGTCGCCGCGCCCCTGGACGCGGAACCCGCCCAAACTGTTCACGCTCTGCGGGGTGAACCCGATGTGCGCCATCACCGGGATACCTGCGGCGCTGACGGTTGCTATCTGCTCTGCCACCCGCTCCCCACCCTCCAGCTTCACGGCGTGGGCACCGGTCTCTTTGAGGAAACGCGTCGCCGTGGAGAGCGCTTGGGAAGACCCACTTTCATAGCTGCCGAACGGCATGTCGGCCACCACCAGGGCGTGCGGTGCGCCGCGGACCACGCCGCGTACCAGCGGAATCAATTCATCGATTGTCACCGGCACGGTGGTGTCGTAGCCGTAGACCACGTTCGCTGCGGAATCGCCGACTAGGAGCACCGGGATCTCCGCCTCATCGAAAACTCTCGCGGTGGAGTAGTCATAGGCGGTCAACATGGCCCACTTGCGGCCTTCGGACTTCCATTTGTGCAGATGGTGCGTGCGCACCTTCACGCGTGGCTTGAGGTCGGCGACAGCACCATAGACGGTTTGCTCGGACATCGTTGTCCCCTCAGCGGGTGGTCGTTTCGAATCCTCGAGGCCAGAAGGTCCCCGGGTTTCGCTGACACGCCCAGTCTGCCACTACGTCGCCTGAAGATGAACGCCGCGTTAAGTGGATTTGCTCACACCTGCCCGTGCCGGGCATACGATCGGCGGCATGCAAAGGCTCAGCGGACTCGACGCCAGCTTCCTCTACCTTGAAACCGCAGCACAGCCGTTGCACGTGTGCTCGATATTGGAGCTCGACACCTCCACGATGCCGGGGGGCTACGCGTTCGACCGACTCCGTGACGGGTTGTCGCTGCGGATCAAGGCGATGCCCGAATTTCGCGAGAAACTCGCCGATAACCGGTTCAATCTGGATCATCCGGTATGGGTGGAGGACAAGGACTTTGACGTCGACCGCCATCTGCACAGGATCGGGTTGCCCTCCCCGGGAGGCCGCGCTGAATTGGCCGAGATCTGCGGCCACATCGCGTCGCTGCCGCTGGACCGAGTCCGCCCGCTGTGGGAGATGTGGGTGATCGAGAACGTGGGCGGCGCCGGCAACGACACCGCCCACGGCGGGGGGCGGATCGCGGTGATGACCAAGGTGCACCACGCCGGTGTCGACGGCGTCACCGGCGCGAACCTGATGTCGAAGTTGTGTTCGACCGAACCCGACGCCCCGCCCCCGGACCCGGTCGACGGCGCCGGGGAGGCCAGCGGTCTGGAGATCGCCGTCAGTGGCGCTGTGCGTTTCGCGAGCCGGCCGTTGAAGCTGGCCAACGTGGTGCCGAGCACGCTCTCGTCGGTCCTCGACACCGTCAAGCGCGCCCGCAGCGGCCTGGCGATGGCGGCCCCGTTCGCCGCTCCGCAGACGTCGTTCAACACCAATGTGACCGGTCACCGCAACATTGCGTTCGCTCAACTGGACCTTGAGCACATCAAGACCGTCAAGAACCACTTCGGGGTCAAACTCAACGACGTGGTGATGGCGCTGGTATCCGGGGTGTTGCGCAAGTTTCTTCTCGCTCGCGGCGAACTGCCGGAGAATTCGTTGGTCGCGATGGTGCCGGTGTCGGTGCACGGCAAGTCCGACCGCCCCGGGCGCAATCAGGTTTCGGGCATGTTCTCCCGGCTGGAAACCAACATCGCCGATCCTGCCGAACGTCTGAAGGTCATCGCCGAAGGCAATTCCGTTGCCAAACAACATAGTTCGGCAATAAGTGCCAGCCTGTTGCAGGACTGGTCGCAGTTCGCCGCGCCGGCGGTGTTCGGCGCCGCGATGCGGGTGTACGCCAGCAGCAGGCTCAGCGGCGCGCGGCCGGTGCACAATCTCGTCGTCTCCAATGTCCCCGGCCCGCAGATACCGCTGTTCATGCTGGGATGTGAGGTCACAGCGATGTATCCGCTGGGGCCGATCTTCCATGGCTCGGCGCTGAACATCACGGTGATGTCGCTGAACGGCAAACTCGATGTCGGGATCGTGTCCTGCCCGGAATTACTGCCCGATCTGTGGGATATGGCCGACGCCTTCCAGTCCGCCCTCGACGAATTACTGGACGCCACCCGGTAGCGAGAAAGGGCTCGCGATCGCGGCCTCGCCAGCGACGATGCCGCTTCATGGCAGCATGTGGACCCATGACCCTCAAGAGCGGGGCCCTGCGGTCCGCCGTACCCCTCATCTGTGTGCTGTTACTGGTAGCCGGTTGCAGCAAGGTGGTAGCGGGGCGCGCGTTGATCTCAGTCCCCAGGCCCGGTTCGCCGGTCGAATGGGCGCCCTGCCAGGCCGGCCCCTCGGAACAGCCGCGCTTACTGGCCGGAGCCGAGTGCGGAATGTTGTCGGTCCCGGTGGACTGGGACAGTGCGGGCAACCCAGAGAGCGGGGTCGCCCAGATCGCGATGATCCGGTACCCGGCCAGCGGAGAGAAAATCGGCTCCCTGGTCATCAACCCCGGCGGGCCGGGGGAGTCGGGGGTCCAGGCCGCGGCGTCGATGGCGACGACGTTGCCTGACACTGTTCGGGAGCGGTTCGACCTGGTCGGCTTCGATCCCCGGGGCGTGGCGAACTCGACGCCGGCTCTGTGGTGCAACAGCGACGCCGACAACGACCGGCTGCGCGCCGACAACGTCGTCGATTACACGCCCGAAGGTGTGGCCCATATCGAGAACGAAACCAAGGAGTTCGTCCAGCGTTGCGTGGACAAGATGGGCAAGGAATTTCTGGCCAACGTCGGAACCGCCAGTGTGGTCAGGGATCTGGACGCCATACGCGCGGCGCTTGGCGATGACAAGCTGACCTATCTGGGGTACTCCTACGGCACCCGAATCGGCGCGAGTTACGCCGAGACCTACCCCGAGCACGTGCGGGCGATGATTCTCGATGGTGCTGTGGACCCCAACGCCGACCCGGT
>JAGQTR010000550.1:4498-4935 GCA_020438915.1 Mycobacterium sp. | reverse complement strand
GCTACGTGAATTCATCTGTTGGTTCCGGTGCCAGTGCGGGTAATAAACTTGTTGGTGCAAGGTTTGCCAAAATTGACTCAGAGTGTTCAAAACAAATTTGTACGACTCATGGACACGTAGCGGGCGGACGGCATACTAGGACGACGCGGACCGCAAAGGTCGTGTATATCGGCCAGTTCAGCGCGCTGTCGATAGCGTTGGGAATTGGTGCCGCGTTGGCATCATCTCCCGGCGTTGCTTTTGCCGACAGCGGTGAGAAAAGTTCGCCGAGTTCGTCAGCGGAGGGGCCCCGAGCGTCAACCTCCTCCAGCGACAGGACATCACAGTCAGACCGCCGTTTCTCGCGAGCAACGCCGGAATCGCGCGCCGAGCAGTCGCGCGAAACCGACTCCACTCGCGATTCAGTAACACTGTCAACCCGCGGCTCCGCGGCAGAC
>JAGQTR010000550.1:0-4443 GCA_020438915.1 Mycobacterium sp. | reverse complement strand
ACAAGGCAGACAAGGCAGACAAGGCGAAGAGGGCGGAGTCTCCATCTGCAACGTCCACCCATCGCCGCTCGGCCGCTGCGGCGCGCGCGTCCAAGACGAATGAATCCGAGCCTTCGGCGCCATCGGTCGCTGAGCTCGCCGACGCGTCCACTACCTCTCGGCAGCCAAGCGTCAAGACCACGGATCAAAACGATGATCTACCGGCGTCCGGCTCCGCGGCCCAACAGGCTACGCCGGGATTATCTGCGCAGAGCGCCAGCGTCACACCGCTTGCAGTGGAATCAACCGGCCCGGCTGAATCTCTGACTGAACCGGCGAGCATCTCGACTAGTCGCTCAAGCGTGGTTGCCGTGCCAGCCAAACCGACAGCGAGTGCCACACTCGCGACCCCAGCTGCTCCATCTCCCGCTCCGCAGTCGCCATTTCTGAAATTCTTGGCGTCGATATTCTGGCCGAACCGCACCGCGTCGGTGGTTACGCCCACCGCCGCCGCGAAGGGTCAAGACGTCGACGGGTCCACTGGCGACGCGATGGCGAACGCAGCCACCACGCCGCCGGGGACGGATGTCGTCATAGAGGCCGAGTCGATGGCGGTTTCCCCCTGGAGGAACGGCCGCAGCTATTCCGACGGGGCTGCCTCCGATGGCACCGCGCTGCTTCTGTCGAAGAACTCCTCAGCCTCGACGCAGGTCTCCCTGCCTGAATTCACCAGCTTGGTAATCCGAGCCAAGGGGGACCAGTTCTTCGGTGCGCCAAACATGACCGTATCCGTTGACGGTAAACGCATCTCGACGATCTCGGTTTCATCCACAGAATGGACCGACTACACCATTGCCGTCGCGGCGCCTGCGGGAGAGTACACGGTGAGCATCGCGTTTACCAACGACTTCTACTGGCGCAAATGGGGCGATCGAAACCTTCGACTGGATGCCGTCACGGTAGTCGCCGCAGCTGTGATTGAGCCGCCTCCACCACCACCGCCTCCACCTCCGCCGCCGGTTGAGCCTCCGAGTACCGGCACGCCTGATTTCTTCCAAGCCGCCGACTGGCTGTGGAAGCCCATTGTGTCGAACCCGGAACTTGCCGAAAACAGTGCAACCTGGGTGAGTTACCTGTCCGAGCCGGATGCGGCCCGCGTGGCCAACTTGTACCGGTATGCGGTGCAACTAGTCTCGAAAACAGAGATAACCAGCAGTACACCGCGATATGACGTCGCGCTCAGCAAACCCTGGGGTAGCGACCCTTTTGGTAACCTCACGGTGCCGATTCCCGTGGGAACAAGTGTGCCTCGCGGCTCGGACGGCCAGATTGCGATACTGGATCCGACAACAGGTACCGCTTTCGGCATTTGGCAGGCTCGCTACGACAGTGTCAACGACACGTGGTCCGGTTCCTGGGGAGGAGTATCGACCCTCGATGGCGATGGAATCGACGAGTCGGGTGGGGCGACGGCAACGGGCCTCGCACGGTACGCCGGGGTCGTGACCGCCGCGGAGTTCAGTGCTGCGGTAGAAGCCAACACCGGGATCAACCACGCGCTCGTCTTCTCCACCGACATCGCCGGTCCGGACTTTGTCGGTCCTGCGGTGAATTCAGATGGCCAGAACTCTGCCGGCGTAGCCGTGCCGATACCGGAGGGCTATCGCGTGCAGTTGGACCCCTCGATCGATGTCGACGCTATTCCCGGCATCACAGATGGTGAGAAGGTAATTGCCAAAACCTTGCAGACTTACGGTGCCTACGCAGTAGACCAAGGCGGTGCGCGCATGGCGTTTTCCTTTGAGCTGGTTGACGATGCGACTCCCAGAACACCGGGTGCGGTATGGACTGACGCCGGGTTCGCCTGGGATTACTACGGCATGGACAACATCCCGTGGTCGCAGCTGAGGGTTATCGCCAGTCCAGATGGCGGGACCGCCATCTAAGGTGAGACGTAGGGTCGAATCGGGATTCCTGAGAACACGGAGAATATGCGGTAATTCTTGTAAATTCCCTAGGCGATGTTTGTTGTCTGACGTCCTGCAATGGCGAGGAGCCTCAACTGTCCACGATTCCAGCCATGGGTGTGAGATTGCTGGGACGCCTAGCCGCACTCACCGCGGCTTTTGCGATGCTCATCTGGTCAACGCCATTGGTCGAAGCCCAGCCGTTGCCAGCGCCTGACCCCGCAGGCACCGTTACGCTGTTGCTAGACGATCTGGGTGAGGATGCCACTCTGTCCTTCTACGGGACGACGAGTTCCCCATCCCCGACCCTGACCATTCCCGTGCCAATCGGATTGTTTCCGACCTCGCTGAACTTCACCGTCAATCTCCCGTTCAACATCAGATCAGGAACATTGACTGTGACGCAGGATGATCGTCTCATCGGTCAGCTTGGGCTGCCGCTGACTGACTTTGCTCCGCTCGTCATTCCCCTGGACGGTATCAAGATCGTCGACCAGTCGGCGTCTGTCACATTGAGACTGACTTCCCTCGCCGAAGACGGATACTGTCTGGATCTGGAGAACCCGATTCAATTCTTAGATGGATCAGTCACCTACGCCGGAATGGAAGTCGCCCCGACCACTGTCGCCGACTTCCTGCCACCCATCCTGCGCAGCCTGACCATTGCGGTGCCCGCTACGCCCTCTGAAGCCGAATCCGAAGCAGCGGTGCAGTTGGCCGCTGCTTTGGCACGTTATCGCGGCCAAGGCCCGTCAGTCGTACTTCTGCCGCTCGCCGACGGCGTCACTACCTTCGCCAGCCCTGCGAAACCATTCGAGCGCCGGATCGTCATAAAAGAAGGTCCGGACGAGGGCGTTTCGCTGTTAGGTACCGGTGGAGTTCCCGACCTACTCATTTCCGGGCCGGCAGACAAGCTGACCAATCATGCTCGGCTGCTCACCGATGGATCGTTAAACCTGGCGTTAAGCGCAGGAGTGATCCCGAAAGACCTACCTGCCCCCAACTACTCGCTGCCGGGCAATACCACGACCCTGACGCAACTCGGTCAATCGAGCCTGAGCGCATTGGGTGTGGCTCCTTCGGTGTATATCGGGTTGGACCAGACCCGATTCGGTCATCCCACGCAGGGGTACCGGGTGCACCTGATGGGGACATACACACCCGTTCCAGCCGCCTTCGGTTCGCAGATGACGGCCTCCGTCGGGGGGGAGGTCATCGGGTCTTGGCCGACTGATGCTGGTGGTGGTATCGACCAGTGGGTGGATATTCCAGACCGTCTCGTGGAGCGTTACACGAGCCTGGCTGTGGGGATCGAGACCAGTGGAGATACCGGATACTGTGGTGATTTCAGACCGATGAGGTTGACCATCAACGGCACCAGCGTGGTGGAGAGCACTCCCGCCAAGCCGCCGATCCCGACCGGCTTCCAATCCCTGCCACAGGCTTTGATGCCACGGATGAAGGTCGGCATAACCGTGAACAGCTTCGCCGACACTGCCCGCGCGACACAGATTGCGGTGGGACTCCAGAGACTCAGCGTTGTGCCGCTCTCCTTCGACGTGGTATCTCTCGAGCAGGCGATCGACGGTGCAGATCCGGCTGTCCTTATCAGTGCGGATGGCTGGACGCATCCGTCAATTCCGTTGCCGGTGAGCTCCGAGGACGGGCGCCTGGTTCTCATGGGTTTCGATACTGGCGACGAGGAAACGACGCTCAACCTTGATCCGGGGATTCAGTTCGGATCACTGCAGATGGTCTTCGATGGCAAACGCTCCTTGCTGATAGCGACGTCTAATGGCGCGGCGGGACAACTCGACGAATTGTTGGGCTGGCTGACCAGCGACCCTGCCCGGTGGTCGGGGCTGCGTGGCGCTGCGGTAGTCGCCGTTGCTGGCCGACAGCCGGAATTGGTTCCTGGTCGCACACCGATCAGTGTCTACGGACCGCCGACAGTGTCCACATCGCAGGAGTCCGATAGTAGTTCCGATCGTATGTCGCCGTGGTGGCCATTGGTCGGGGTTGGTGGGGCGATCGCTATCGGCGCCATTGCATTCCGGATGGGAAGTCGAAGGTCACTGTCGGGAAGCACCCAGTCGGAGGACAATGACGGCGTGCAGTCCTGACGATCTTGCCGTCAGGTCCAAAAGGTCACCGTGCCGATCGCTTCTCGTCGATCGCGGGTCTAATCCTGTGCGTGGCGAATAGACAAGGGTAGACAGACGTGGCCGACGACCAGCCCGCTCCGAAGGGGCTGCCCAACAGTATGAATACGGTCTACAGCGACGAGTCGTCCACTGCGCCAAGCTTGACGACTCGCAGCGTGCGTGGGTTCCTGTGGGCTCTGTTCGGCTTCGGAGGCGGCAAGCTGATCGTGTTTGGCAGCACGCTTGTGCTGGCTCGGCTGCTAACGCCCGAGGCGTTCGGTGTCATCGCAGCGGGATTAGCGTTCATCGCATACCTGCAAGTCTTGTTGGATCTTGGTATCGGCGCGTCCGTC
>JAGQTR010000549.1 GCA_020438915.1 Mycobacterium sp. | reverse complement strand
GCAAGACAACGGCGGGAAGGCCCTCGTCGGGCTCACCTGGGGCGCCCTCGGGGCCATGAGCGGCCTGATCTCCAGCAACAACGGCGGGGGCGTCATCAGCTTCACCACCATCGACTCGCCGTTGGTCGAAGGCGAGATCGTCATCGAGAAGGACAGCTACTTCGGCTCCTGCATCGTGGTCACCGTTTCGCCCGCGGTGAACGAGCCGGCGGGCGACACCCTGAGCTTCGGCGGTATCGAGCAGAACAAGACCGTCGTCTGCAATCGGGGCACGGTCAACATCAGCGGTATGACGAACACGATCGAGATCCAGGGCGACTGCGCCAGGGTCTCGGTATCGGGCATGAACAACATCCTCACCGTCGAGACCGCGCAGCGGATCACCGCGTCGGGCTTCGACAACCAGGTGACCTACCGTGCGGGGACGCCGGAGATTTCCACGTCGGGCAGCGGCAACGTTGTCCAGCAGGGCTGAAAACCCCGGCTGGCGTGGTCCGTCGTAGGGTGGCGGCCGATGGCACTTCACCTCCATCGTGCCGACCGCACCGATCTGCTCGCCGACGGCCTCGGCGGGCTGCTGGCCGCGCCGCCGGCCGATCCGTTCGCCGAGGACCTCGTGCTGGTGTCCGCCCGCGGGATGGAGCGCTGGCTCAGCCAGCGGCTGTCCCACGTTCTGGGTCGCGGCAATGCCGATGACGGCGTCTGCGCGGGTGTGACGTTCCGGCATCCACAGTCGCTGATCGCCGAGCTCACCGGAACGGCGGACGATGATCCATGGTCCCCGGACGCGATGGTATGGCCGTTGCTGGAGGTTATCGACGGCCACCTGGACGCTCCCTGGTGCACCGCGCTGGCTACCCACCTCGGCCACTTCGAAAAGGGTGAGGAGAAGGAGCTGCGTCAGGGCCGGCGCTACGCCGTCGCCCGCCGCCTCGCCGGCCTGTTCGCTTCCTATGCCCGGCAACGCCCCCAGCTGCTGGTCGACTGGCTTGCGGGCCGCACCGAGGATCTCGACGATGACCTGCAGTGGCAGCCCGAGATCCTGCGCGCCCTTCTCGATCGTGTCGACGTTGACCCGCCGCACATCCGGCACGCCACGGCCGTTGCCCGACTGCGGGATTCGGCCACCGACCTTCCGGTGCGGGTGTCACTGTTCGGCCACACCCGGCTGCCCCTCACCGAGATCGAACTGCTCGAGGCGTTGAGCACGCACCACGATCTGCACCTGTGGCTGCCGCATCCCAGTGACGAACTGTGGACCGCGCTCAACGGCGCGCGCGGTGCCGTTGCCCGCCGGTCGGACCGGTCCCACCGCGACGTCGGGCACCCGCTGCTGGCGACGCTGGGCCGCGACCTTCGCGAACTGCAACGCAGCCTGCCCATCCCCGACACCGACGAGTACCTGGGAGCGACCGAGCGACCCGCCACCCTTCTCGGCTGGCTGCAATCCGACATCTGCGCCAACGCGGCCCGCCGAGAAGGCAGATCGCACAACACCGCCGACCGTTCCGTGCAGGTGCACAGCTGCCACGGCGCCGCCCGGCAGATTGACGTGCTGCGCGACGTGCTGCTCGGCCTGCTCGCCGATGATCCGACGCTGGAACCCCGCGACATTCTGGTCATGTGTCCGGACGTCGAGACCTACGCGCCATTGATCGTGGCGGGCTTCGGACTCGGTGACATCGTGCCCGGCTCGCACCCCGCCCACCGGCTGCGGGTCACGCTCGCCGACCGGGCGCTGACCCAGACCAATCCGCTGTTCGGCGTCGCCCGCCAACTGCTCGACCTGGCCGGTGGGCGCGCAACCGCCAACGAAGTGCTCAACTTGGCCGAAGCCGCACCGATCCGCTTCCGGTTCGGTTTTCGCGACGACGACCTCGACGCCATCGGTGACTGGGTGCGCGAGGCCAACATCCGCTGGGGGTTCGATCAGGATCACCGTCGCCCCTACGGCGTGGACTTCGTGCAGAACACCTGGCGGTTCGGCATCGACCGGGTGCTGGCCGGGGTCGCGATGTCCGACGACTCACGCGCCTGGCTGGACACGACGTTGCCGCTCGACGACGTAAGCAGCAACCGGGTGGAACTGGCGGGCCGGCTCGCCGAGTATATCGACCTGCTCGCTACGACGGTTGAATCCCTTTCGGGCGCAGCACCGTTGCGGGACTGGCTGCGTGCATTGACTGTCGGCATCACCTCTTTGACCGCCGTTGCCGACGATGACATGTGGCAGGTGAGTCAGGTGGAGCGCGAGCTCAATGATGTTCTGGCGCAGGCCGGTACCCGCGCCGATATCGAGCTGCGACTGCCCGACGTCAGGGCGCTGCTGGACCGCCATCTCGGGGGGCGGCCCACCCGCGCCAACTTCCGCACCGGGACCCTGACCGTCTGCACGATGGTGCCGATGCGGTCGGTGCCGCATCGCGTGGTGTGTCTGGTCGGTCTGGACGACGGGGTGTTTCCGCGCCTCGGCGTCGTCGACGGTGACGACATCCTGGCC
>JAGQTR010000548.1 GCA_020438915.1 Mycobacterium sp. | reverse complement strand
TGATGACCCTGCACAGCGCCAAGGGTCTGGAGTTTCCGCTGGTCTTCATCGTCGGGATGGAGGAGGGGCTGTTTCCCAATCAGCGGGCGATGGAAGAGGGCCCGCAGCAGCTGGAGGAAGAGCGCCGCCTGGCCTATGTGGGAATGACCCGGGCCGAGCGCCAGCTGGTGCTGAGCTATGCCGAGAGCCGCCGCTGGCGCGGCAGCGCCGCCTACAACGCGCCGTCGCGCTTCATCCGCGAATTGCCGGGGCGCTGCCTGAGCGAAGTACGCCCCAAGGTGCAGCTCACCCGCCCCTCCAGCTTCGGCGGAGCGGCCAGCGCGGCGCCGCTGAACACCCCGGCCTTCATCGAACCGCGGCTGCGCAGGTGGCGCACCACGGCCCGGGTGTCGATCCCGGCGATGCCGACGATGCCCTGACGTATCAACTCATCCTCGAGGGTCCCGGTGGCACGCCAGTTCGACGCCCGAGGTGACGGATCCCGCACCGCGTAACCGGCCACCCAGATCTTGTCTGCGCGACTCTCGCTGTCCTCCAGATTCCAGCCGGTGTTGCCGATCTGGGGTGCTGTGGCCACCACGATCTGGCGGTGGTAACTGGGATCGGTGAGGGTCTCTTGATAGCCCGACATCCCGGTGGAGAATACGGCCTCACCAAGGGTCTCACCGACCGCTCCGAATTCCCTGCCGGTGAAGATCCGACCGTCCTCGAGCACGAGGAAGGCTTTGTTTAGGGTCATCCAACCTCCTCCGGAAGCCATTTCGAGTAGTCGCCGCGGTCGTCGGCGCGAAATCCGGTGTCGATCTCGGTGCCCGTCGGCAGCCGCCAGCGGATAGCCAGGATGCCCTCGTGGGTGAGCACCTTTCCGGCCAGATTCTTTTCTGTTCGGATCTCGATGATGGCGTCCTCGGGTATCCAGATAGGCGCAGCACCCTTGCGCTGCAACATGATTCCCTCTGGATAGCGACTCAGGACCGCCTTGGCGCGGAAACCCAGATCGCTCGCGGCGACCCGGTCGTTCCAATGCGGCGTCAGTGTGCTTCCGACATAGAGCCCCTTGGTGGCCGAGATCGTCACCGGGCCCACCGTGTCGGGCAACGCCGGCAACGTGCCCACGATTTGTGCCTGCCGCTCCGCGCGGCGTCGCCAGCCGCGAATCATCGCCTGGATCACCACCGCGATCAGCAACGCCACCACCGCGGCCATGACCAGCGAGGCAATCAGCGTCGACGTGTTCACACCCGTACCTGCCCGTCGCGAGCGGTGAGCCTGCCCCGCAGCATCGTGGCCGTGACCACCGCCGACAACTCCATGTCCTGATAGGGCGTGTTGTCCGACCGACTGGCCAGCGCCGCGCCGGTAACCGTCCAGGTGGCGGCGGGATCGATCACCGTCAAGTTGGCCGGCTCGCCGACCTCCAACGGCCGTCCCTGGTCGGGCAGGCCGACGATCCGAGCGGGCCGCTCACTCATCACGCGGGCGAGGTCACGCCACGTCAGCAGGCCGGGGGTCACCATCGTCTCGACGATGACCGACAGTGCGGTCTGCAATCCCAGCATGCCCGGTCGGGCGTTGACGAACTCGCACACCTTCTCGTGCTCGGCGTGCGGTGCGTGATCGGTTGCCACGCAATCGATCACACCGTCGGCGAGCGCCTGACGCAACGCGGCGGCGTCGCTGGCCTCGCGCAGCGGCGGGTTCACTCGATTGCGCCCGTCGTAGGTGTGCAGCCGGGTGTCGTCGAGCAGCAGGTGATGCGGGGTCACCTCTGCGGTGATCGAGATCCCCTGCTCCTTAGCCCATCTGACGAGCTCCACGGTGCCTGCGGTGGATGCGTGGCAGATGTGTACGCGGGCACCGGCATCGCGGGCCAGCAGCGCATCGCGGACGACGATCGATTCCTCGGCGGCGCGTGGCCAGCCGGCCAGGCCGAGCCGGGCGGCGTTGACACCCTCGTGGGCGACCGCGCCGGCCGTTAGCCGCGGCTCCTCGGCATGCTGGGCGATCAATACCCCGAGGCCGGTCGCATACTCGAGTGCTCGGCGCATCACCAGCGGGTCGTCCACGCAGACACCGTCGTCGGAGAACATCCTGACCCGCCCGACCCCGGCTGCCATCAGGCCCATCTCGGTCAGCTGTTTACCTTTCAGGCCGACGGTCACCGCACCCACCGGATGCACGTCAACCAGGCCGACCTGCTGGCCGCGGTGCCACACATGATCGGTGACCACTGCGCTATCGGCAACCGGATCGGTGTTGGCCATCGCGAACACCGCGGTGTAACCACCGAGAGCCGCTGCAGCCGAGCCGGTTTCGATGTCCTCGGCGTACTCCCGGCCGGGCTCGCGCAGGTGGGTGTGCAAGTCGACCAG
>JAGQTR010000547.1 GCA_020438915.1 Mycobacterium sp. | reverse complement strand
GAAGGTCGACAACGTCGACAACCTCGTCGTCGCGCGGATGGGCGATTCGGAGAAACTTCAGGTCGGTGAAGAGGTGATCGCCGCCGGCGCGCCACTGGGACTGCGCAGCACGGTCACCACGGGCATCATCAGCGCGCTGCACCGCCCGATCCCGCTGTCGGGTGACGGCTCGGACACCGACACCGTCATCGACGGTGTGCAGACCGACGCATCGATCAATCACGGCAACTCCGGCGGGCCTCTGATCAACATGAACGCGGAGGTGATCGGCATCAACACCGCGGGTAAGTCACTGTCGGAAAGCGCCAGTGGCCTCGGGTTCGCGATCCCGGTCAACGAGGTCAAGCAAGTGGTCGAGACGCTGATCGAGAAAGGTAAGATCGCCCACCCGACGCTGGGCCTGACAGCGCGGTCGGTGAGCAACGATGTCGCCAACGGTGCGCAGATCGCGAACGTGACCAAGGGCGGACCCGCCGAGCAGGCCGGCATCCTCGAGAACGACGTCGTCGTCAAGGTGGGCGACCGCGATGTCGCCGATGCCGACGAGTTCGTCGTCGCGGTACGGCAACTCAAGATCGGCGAGCCAGCACCCATCGAGGTCGTCCGCGACGGCCGTCGGGTCACGCTCACCGTCACCCCCGGCCCGGACAACAGCACGTAGCCGATGTTCGCCAACGTCGGCTGGGGCGAGATGTTGGTCCTGGTGATCGCAGGATTGGTGATCCTCGGACCTGAGCGGCTGCCCGGGGCGATCCGGTGGACCTCGGGGGCGCTGCGGCAAGCCCGGGACTACATCAGCGGCGCCACCAGTCAGCTGCGCGAGGACCTTGGTCCGGAGTTCGACGACCTGCGAGAACCGCTGTCGGAGCTACAACGGCTCAGAGGCATGACTCCGCGCGCGGCGCTGACGAAACACTTACTCGACGGCGACGATTCGATCTTCACCGGGAAGTTCGACACGGCCGGTAGGGCACCCCACCCGGCACCGCAATCCTCGGAGAAGCCGCAGTCCTCGGGTGGTCCCGCCGAGGTCGCCCCGGCGTCGACACCGTACGACACCGACGCCACCTGACTGCTCTCACCGAAATCGCATCTGCGCAGCGAAACTGCGAGAGGCGGCCTGTCTTACTGCCGTTTCGGCGGAAGTGGCTAGCGGCGCGCGGTGTCCAACCCCAGCGACATGCCGGCCAGACCACGCTTGCGGCTCGACAACGCGTCGGCAATGCTGCGCAGTGCCTTGCCTGCCGCGGTATCGGGTGCCGACAACACCAGCGGGACCCCGGAATCGCCCGCTGTGACCAGCGCGGGGTCGAGCGGCACCTGGCCCAGGAGCGGAACCTCGGCGCCGACGGCCCGTGACAGGTTCTCGGCGACCTGGCGGCCGCCGCCCTCCCCGAAGATCTGCATGGTTGTTCCATCCGGCAGCACCAGGCCGGACATGTTTTCCACCACGCCGACGATGCGCTGCCGGGTTTGCAGCGCGATCGCGCCTGCACGCTCGGCCACCTCGGCGGCCGCCAACTGCGGTGTCGTGACGACCAGGATCTCTGCACCCGGGATCAGCTGCGATACCGAGATCGCGATGTCCCCGGTTCCCGGGGGCAGGTCCAGCAACAGTACGTCCAAATCCCCCCAGTAGACGTCGGCGAGGAACTGCTGAAGCGCCCGGTGCAGCATCGGCCCACGCCACACCACCGGGGTGTTGCCCTGGGTGAACATCGCGATAGAGATCACCCGGACGTCGTGGGCTACCGGCGGGAGGATCATCGAGTCGACCTGGGTGGGCCGGTCGGCTGTGCCCATCATCCTGGGCACGGAGTGTCCGTAGATGTCGGCGTCGAGTAGACCGACGGACAGGCCGCGGGCTGCCAACGCGGCCGCCAGGTTCACCGTGACGCTGGATTTGCCGACGCCACCCTTGCCGGACGCGACTGCGTAGACCCGGGTGAGCGAGCCGGGCTGGGCGAACGGGATCACAGGTTCCCGGGAATCGCCGCGCAACAGCTTGCGAAGTTCGGCGCGCTGCTCGTCATTCATGACGTCGAGAGTCACCTTCACCGCGCCGGTGCCCGGCACGTCGCTGACCGCGCGGGTGACGCTGTCGGAGATCTCGGTCTTTTTCGGGCACGCGGAAGTGGTCAGGTACAGCTCGACGTGCACCGAGCCGTCCTGGCCGTCGTGGCTTTCGGCGCCGACGGTGACGGCCTTGACCATGCCTACTTCGGTGATCGGACGCCGCAGTTCAGGGTCGATCACTTTGGCCAGCGCAGCACGGACCGAGGATTCGAGGTCAGTCGGAGTTGAGGACATCACCTGCGAGTCTAGGCCGCGAACCGGCGACGGCCCGAGGGTGGGCGACGGCTGGGCTCAGGTCACGGGTCCGGGCGCCGGGCCAAGCGCGGGCGGCATCGGTCCGGGCGGCGGAGCGCCCGGCGCCGGCGGTGCCATGACGGGCCCGGGCGCAAGCGGTTGGGCCGCCGGTGCCGGCGGGGGGAACCCGGGCGGCG
>JAGQTR010000546.1 GCA_020438915.1 Mycobacterium sp. | reverse complement strand
AAGTACGCGGCGATCGCGCTGGCGATCACACCGACAATGACCAGCGGGATGGCGCCACCCTCACCGGCGGCTTTGAATACCGCGAACTTGCCGACGAACCCACTGGTCAACGGGATTCCGGCGAATGCCAGCAGAAACAACGAAAAGACAATGCCGACAACGGGATAACGCTTCCCCAGACCGGCCCAGCGTGAAATCGCGGCATCCTCCTCCCCGTCGGCGTCGCGGACCAGGCTCACCACCGCAAACGCTCCGACCGAGGAGAAGCCGTAGGCGAACAGATAGAACAACGTCGACGACAACCCGGCTTCGTTTCCGGCGATCACACCGACCAGAATGAAACCCGTGTGGGCGACCGCCGAATAGCCCAGCATCCGCTTGACATCGGTCTGGGAGATGGCGGCGACCGTGCCGGCCACCATCGTCAGGATCGCGATCGCCCACAACACCGGCCGCCAGTCGGCGTGCAGTCCGGGCAGCGCCACGTAGAACAGACGCAGCATTGCGCCGAACGCGGCGATCTTGGTCGCCGCAGACATGAACGCGGTGATCGGAGCCGGCGCACCCTGATACACGTCGGGAATCCAGGAGTGGAACGGCACGGCGCCGACTTTGAAAAGCACGCCCACCAACAGTAAGGCGGTCCCGAGCAGAGCCAGCGACGGCCGGCCGGCGCCGGAGGCCACCGCATCAGCGATGCCCTCGAGGGTCAGGGTGCCCGCATAGCCGTACAGCATGGCTGCGCCGTAGAGGAAGAATGCCGACGAGAACGCGCCCAGCAGAAAGTACTTCATCGCCGACTCTTGTGAGAGCAGCCGTCGCCGCCGTGCGAGTCCACACAGGAGATACAGCGGAAGCGAGAGCACCTCCAGTGCGATGAACATCGTCAGCAGGTCGTTGGCCGCCGGGAAAATCAGCATGCCTGCGACCGCGAACATCGTCAGCGGAAACACCTCGGTCTGGACGACACCCGCCCGGGTGGCCAGTTTCTCGGTCACGCTTCCCGCGATCGCAGAGGCCTGCGGGGTGAACGCGTCCAGGCCGGCGTTCGCGGCAGCGCCGTCGCCCTCTGCGTCCTGTCCGGGCAGTGCGATCCGGCGCTCCCCGATGAGCAGGATGCCCAGCACCGCGATCAGCAGAATGGTGCCCTGCAGAAAAAGTGCGGGCATGTCGATCGCGACCGCCCCCATCACCGCGTTGGAACCGTTGCCGCCGCGCATGTCTCGCACGATCATCACCACGGCGACGAAGGCGGCAACCAGCGCGGCAAGGCTCAGCGTCAACTGGGCGGTGTAGCGCTGCCGCCGCGGCAGGAATGCCTCGACGAGGACGCCGAGAACAGCCGCACCCAGCACGATCAGCATCGGAGAGATCAGGCCGTACTCGACAACCGGTGTCGGCAGGGACAGGGCCAAGTTCATCGAGGTGACTGCGTTCATCGCGCCGGGCCTTCCGCCATCCGGGGTAGCGGGTCCGGTTGGTCGATCGTTCTCAGAGTGTGGGTCACCGCGGGGTTGATCACGTCGAGTGCGGGTTTCGGATACACCCCGAGCACCAGCAGCAGCGCGATGAGCGGAGCGACGACGGCGATCTCACGCGGCACCAGGTCGGGCATCGTGCGGCGAGTCAGCCCGTTGGGCACCGGGCCGGTCATCATCCGCTGGTACATCCACAGAATGTAGATCGCCGAGAGCACCAAGGCGCTGGCCGCAACCACGGCAAACGCTGGATACCGGGTGAATGTGCCGATGAGAACCAGAAATTCACTGATGAACGGAGCCAGGCCAGGCAGCGACAGCGTCGCCAGGCCGGAGACCAGGAAGGTTCCGGCCAACACCGGTGCCACCTTCTGCACGCCGCCGTAGTCACTGATGAGACGAGACCCTCTGCGGGACACCAGGAAACCGGCGATCAGGAACAACGCGGCCGTGGATAGACCGTGGTTGATCATGTACAGCGTCGACCCCGACTGACCCTGGCTGGTCATCACGAAGATACCCAGGATGATGAATCCGAAGTGGGAAATCGAGGTGTAGGCGATCAGTCGCATGACGTCGGTCTGGCCGATCGCGAGAACGGCGCCGTAGACGATGCCGATCACCGCGAGCGTGATGATCAGCGGGCTGAAGAAGGCCGCCGAGTCGGGGAACAACTGCAGGCAGTACCGGATCATCCCGAAGGTGCCGACCTTGTCCATGATCGCCATCATCAGCACCGCACTGGCCGGTGTCGCTTCCACCGCCGCATCGGGAAGCCATCGATGCAGCGGCCACAGCGGTGCCTTCACCGCGAACGCGAACATGAATCCGCCGAAGATCAAGTGCATCACCAACGGGTTGACCACGAACTCGCCATTGGCCACCGCGGCGACGATCGCGCGGAAGTCGAAAGTCCCCGAGGGGAAGGCGTCGCTCTGCGCGGTCACCACATACAGACCGACGACCGCGGCAAGCATGATCAGGCCGCCGAAGAGGTTGTACAGCAGGAACTTCACCGCTGCGGCGCTGCGATTCTCCTTGCCGAACCCGCCGATCAAGAAGTACATCGGGATCAGCATGGCCTCGAAGAACACGTAGAACAGCAGGATGTCCAGCGACACCAGCGAAATCAGCACCATGCCTTCGACGGCCAGCGTCAGCGCAAAGTAGATGTGCACCGAGCGACCGCCCCAGCTGATCCGGTCGCGGGCGTCGTTCCAGCCGGCAATGATCAACAGCGGCACCAAAACTGCGGTGAGGACCACCAGGGCCAGTGCGATGCCGTC
>JAGQTR010000042.1:15479-15829 GCA_020438915.1 Mycobacterium sp. | reverse complement strand
CATGGTGGTGTGCGAGTCGGTGCCCACGCAGGTGTCGGGGTAGGCGACACCGTCGCGTTCCCACACGACCCGGGCCAGGTATTCGATGTTGACTTGGTGCACGATCCCGGTGCCCGGTGGCACCACCTTGAAGTCGTCGAACGCGCCCTGGCCCCAGCGCAGGAACTGATACCGCTCGCCGTTGCGCTCGTATTCGATCTCGACGTTTCGCTCGAAAGCATCTGCCCTACCGAAGAGGTCGGCGATCACCGAGTGGTCGATCACCAGGTCGGCGGGCGCCAGCGGGTTGACCTTCTCGGCGTCTCCACCGAGATCGCCGATCGCTTCGCGCATGGTGGCCAGGTCCACGA
>JAGQTR010000042.1:0-15451 GCA_020438915.1 Mycobacterium sp. | reverse complement strand
CCCGTGCCGGAGTGAACTGGATCTCGACGCTGGGATCGGCTTCCGGGTCCCAGGTTGCGATCGACTCGATGTGCTCCTTGGTGGTGTTGGCGCCGTCCTCGGTGCGCAGCAAATTTTCGGCGAGCACCTTCAGGCAATAGGGGAGTTTCTCGGTGCCCGGGACCGCGTCGAGTCGGTAGATCTCGTAGCTCTTGTCACCGACCTTGAGTGTGTCGCGTGCTTCGAACGAGTTCAGGGACGAATTCTTGCTGCTCACATCAGCTCCCGGCTTGATCATCGCCGCGACGGGCTGTGTCAGCGGCGCTCGACATCCTAACAGTACGCTTGTCCTGCAAGATAAGTGGGCGATTCGGCGGTCGCGTTCCAGTCTTGTCCTTGTGCGCGCGCGTTGCTACCCCGATGACGGATCTGCGAAGAAAAATCGCGTACCGTGCTGCTGTGACCGGACCGCACTTGATCCCTCGCCAGGTCTCCTTCCTTCCGTCCTACATTCCGCCGGAGATCGATATGGAGCAGGTGAAGGCCGACGTCGCCGCGGACGGAGTCAGCGTGCCGCCGGATGACCAGGCCGATGTCCCGGCCCTGCGTCAGATAGTCGCGGATGCCCGCGGCGAAGGCATTGATCTCAAGATTGTCGTCATCGATGTGAACCCGCCGATCGACACCCCACTGCGCGATATCGCCACCGAGGTCGGCGAGGCGAACCCGGGCGCAACGGTCCTGGCGATGAGCCCATCCTTTGCCGGCACCTACAGTCCGGTGTTCGATCGAGTGACGCTGGAAGCCGGCCAGGACCTGGCCAAGACCGGCAACCCGGTGCAATCGTCGAAGAATTTTCTCGGCGAGTTGACGACCCCGCACTTTCCCTGGACGCCATTCACGATTGTGCTTGTTTTGGCAGTGGTGATGGCGGTGGTGGCTACCCGGGTGCTGCAGCAACTCGGCAAACGGACAGCCGTTTCTCACACCCCCGCCAGCAGTGCTGATTAGCTTCTGACGCTACTAGCGCAAATTCGTAGATCACCATTAGATAACGCCGATTGCAATTACATTGTTGTAATTTGTGACTAAAGTTTCCTTAGCGTCAGATGTGACGTACGGTGCAAACAGTGCCTGTTGTTGCAGATGTGCTTAATGTGACTTCTGAGCTTAGGCGCCCGAAAATACGCCGACACGCTTGCGTGGAGCCTTAGGAGACCTGAGTCCGATGAGACGCATTCCTGGCGGCGCCTCCGCTTCGCGGCTGTGCGCGGTATCGCTGACATTTGGCATGGTGCTGACGACGCCCGGCCTGGCGCAGGCCCAGCCGGCCAATCCCGACAGCCTCGCGACGTTGGTGACCGAGGTCGCCAACGTCAACCAGCAGTTACAGGACCTCGGCGCCGCGATCCAGACAAAACAGGAGAGCGTGAACAAGGCGATCCTGGATGTCAAGACCGCGCGGGACGACGCCGCGGCCGCTCAACTGGAGGTCGAGGCCAGCGCGCAGCGCGTCAAGGACGCGAACACCGCAATCGCCGGCGCCCAGCAACGGTTCGACACCTTCGCCGCCGCGATGTACACCCATGGTCCGTCCAGCTCATATCTCACCGCCGCGGACCCGGCGGACATCCTCAACACCGCGGCCACGAACCAGAGGTTGTCGATCAGCGCCCAGCAGGTGATGGCCAACCTCCAGCGTGCTCGTACCGAGCAGATCAACAGGGAGTCCGCGGCCAGACTGGCAAAGCAGCAGGCCGATGCCGCCGTCAAGGCCGCCGAGATGAGCCAGCAGACCGCGGTGGCGGCGCTGGAGGACGCGCAGCAGACCTTCCAACGCCAGCAAGCCGAGCTCGATCGGCTCGCCGCCGAGCGCGCGACGGCTCAGGCGAAACTAGCCGAGGCCCGCGCGGTGGCCGCACCGGCAGCCCCGCCCAGCGCATCCCAGCCGGCAGCGGCGCCCAGCGGCAACGCCATCGCCAAGAATCCCGACGCAGATTGGGACATCGACCCCGCGACCGGGAACCGCGAAACCGCCTGGGACATGACCCTGCCCCAGATTCCGAGCGCCTTCGTCAGCGGCGACCCGATCCAGATCATCAACGCCGTCATCAAGATCATCACGACGTCGCTCGAGGTGACCCAGAACCTGGGGCGCAAGTTTCTCCAGAGTCTCGGGCTCCTGCCGACCGAGACGGGTATCACCAACGGCGCGATCCCGTCCGCCGTCGGTCCGCAGGCCACCGAGTTCGTGATCAAGCGCGGTATGGCGCAGATGGGCGTGCCGTACTCCTGGGGTGGCGGCAACGCTGCCGGTCCCAGCCGCGGCATCGACTCAGGCGCGGGCACTGTCGGATTCGACTGCTCGGGTCTGATGCTCTACATGTTCGCCGGCATCGGCATTAAGCTGGACCACTACTCGGGATCGCAGTACAACGCCGGCCGCAAGGTGCCTACCGCACAGATGCGCCGCGGTGACATGCTTTTCTGGGGTCCCAACGGCAGCCAGCACGTGGCGATGTACCTGGGTAACGGGCAGATGCTGGAGGCCCCCTACACAGGTTCGGTGGTCAAGATCTCGCCGGTGCGCACCAGCGGCATGACCCCGTTCGCCGTCCGCATGGTCGAGTGGTGACCAGCCTGCGTCGCGTCGCTGTCGCCCTGGTCACCGCTGCCACGCTGCTGCTGGGGCTGGTCGCCCCGGCGGGCGCACAGCCCGAGGCAGGCCAGTGGGATCCGACCCTGCCCAAGATTTTCAGCGCGGGGGCGCCGGGCGACCCGTTGTCGATCGCCAACGCATCGCTGGCCGCCACCGCCCAGGCCACCCAGATCACGATGGATCTGGGTCGAAAGTTCCTCAGCACCCTGGGATTCGGGCCGCCGGCCGGCGTCGCGCCGGGGGTGGTGCGCGGACCGGCGGCCATCGAGTACGCGATCCGCCGCGGCGGATCGCAGATCGGCACTCCCTATTCCTGGGGCGGCGGCAAACCCAACGGCCCCAGCCGCGGCATCGACTCCGGCGCCAATATCGTTGGTTACGACTGCTCGGGCTTCACCCAGTTCGCCTACGCCGGGGTCGGGGTGCTGATCCCGAAATACTCCGGAGACCAGTACAACACCGGGCGCAAGGTGCCCACGAGCCAGGCCAAGCGTGGGGATCTGCTGTTCTGGGGCCCAGGGGGCAGCCAGCACGTCGCCATCTACCTCGGGGGCGGGAAGATGCTGGAATCCTCCGGCAGCGCCGGGAAGGTCACGGTCAGCCCGGTGCGGACCTCGGGTTTGCAGCCGTATGTGGCGCGGATTATCGAATCCTGATTGTGGTCTGAGTTAAACCTGAGCACCACTGGTGAATGCCGGTGCGCGACGCGGCTAACCCCGGGCAACGTCGACGGATTTCCAACCAACTGGAATAGTTGTCGGCGAGCGCGCGGCCAGAACCGGCCCGCGCCGCACAGACCAGCATGTACTGCGCATGTGGAAGGAACGTTGATGACCTCACCGAGTGGGCCGCCGCAAGGCGCTGCAGGATATTCCGGGCAGGCTCCGGGCTATACCGCCGGTTCGCACGCCGCTCCGAACTCCGCGCCATCGGGTGCTGCCCAGTCCGGCGGCAGTCTGCAGCAGGAGGTGCATACCCTCGAACGGGCGATCTTCGAGGTCAAGCGCATCATCGTCGGTCAGGACCTGCTCGTCGAGCGGATGCTGGTCGGCCTGCTGGCCAAGGGGCACGTGCTGCTCGAAGGTGTGCCCGGGGTGGCCAAGACGCTGGCGGTGGAGACCTTCGCCAAGGTGGTCGGCGGCACCTTCGCCCGTATCCAGTTCACTCCGGACCTGGTGCCCACCGACATCGTCGGTACCCGCATCTACCGGGTGGGCAAGGAGGAGTTCGACATCGAGCTCGGTCCGGTGGTGGTCAACTTCCTGCTGGCTGACGAGATCAACCGAGCGCCGGCGAAGGTGCAGTCCGCGCTGCTGGAGGTGATGGCCGAGCGCAAGATCTCCATCGGCGGCAAGACGTTCCCGCTGCCCAGCCCGTTCCTGGTGATGGCGACCCAGAACCCCATCGAACAAGAGGGCGTCTATCAGCTCCCGGAGGCCCAGCGCGATCGCTTCCTGTTCAAGCTCAATGTCGACTACCCCACGCCCGAGGAAGAGCGCGAGATCATCTACCGGATGGGTGTCAAACCGCCGGAGGCCAAAGCGATCCTGTCCACCCAGGACCTGCTGCGTTTGCAGGACGTCGCCGCGAACACGTTCGTGCACCACGCCCTGGTCGACTACGTCGTGCGCATCGTGACCGCTACCCGCGAGCCGGAAAAATTCGGGATGCCCGACGCCAGGGCCTGGATCGCCTACGGTGCGTCTCCACGTGCATCGCTGGGGATCATCGCCGCGTCCCGCGCGCTGGCGCTGGTGCGCGGTCGCGACTACGTGATCCCACAGGATGTCGTCGAGGTCATCCCCGACGTCCTGCGCCACCGGCTGGTATTGACCTACGACGCGCTCGCCGACGAGATCTCCAGCGACACGGTGGTCAACCGTATTCTCCAGACGGTTGCGCTACCGCAGGTGAACGCGATTCCGCAGCAGGGTCATTCGGTTGCGCCCGCGGTCCCGGCCGCTGCGGCCGCGGCCGGCGGTCGCTGACCGAGTAAGTGGCTCACTAAGTGACATCATCGGAAGACCCAACAGGAGCCAAACGGTCCAGCCGCACGGTCGATCTGCCATCGATGAAGCGCGGGGAGATCCGTGATCCGGCGCTGAGCGCGGCGCTTCGTAAGCTCGAATTGACCGTCCGGCGCAAGCTGGACGGCGTGCTGCACGGCGATCACCTCGGGCTGCTTCCTGGTCCGGGATCGGAGCCGGGGGAGTCGCGGGTCTATCAGCCCGGCGACGACGTGCGCCGGATGGACTGGTCGGTCACCGCCCGTACCACGCACCCGCACGTGCGGCAGATGATCGCCGACCGGGAGTTGGAGACCTGGCTGGTGGTCGACATGTCGGCAAGTCTGGACTTCGGCACGGCCGGATGCGAGAAGCGCGATCTCGCGGTGGCCGCTGCGGCGTCGATCGCGTTCCTCAACAGCGGCGGCGGCAACCGGATCGGGGCCATCATCTCCAACGGCGACACCACCCGTCGGGTGCCCGCGTTGTCGGGCCGGATGCACGAACAGGAGTTGCTCCGCGCCATCGCTACCACCCCCCGGGCGCCGGCCGGGGTTCGCGGTGACCTCGCCGCGGCCATCGACGGCCTTCGCAGACCCGAACGGCGCCGCGGAATGGCGGTGATCATCAGTGACTTCCTGGGCCCGATCAACTGGATGCGTCCACTGCGGGCCATCGCCGGCCGGCACGAGGTGCTCGGTATCGAGATCCTCGACCCTCGAGACGTCGAGTTGCCCGCCGTCGGCGACGTCATCCTGCAGGACACCGAGACCGGTCGCACCCGCGAGTTCACCATCGACGAGCAGCTGCGTGCCGACTTCGAGAAGGCTGCCGCCGCGCATCGAATGGAGGTGGCGCGCACCCTACGTCGCTGCGACGCACCGCTGCTGAGTTTACGAACCGACAGGGACTGGATCGCCGATGTGGTCCGGTTCGTCGCGAGCCGGCGTCGTGGCGCCCTGGCCGGCAGGTGATGGACACATGACTTTGCCGCTGCTCGGGCCGATGTCGTTATCGGGTTTCAAACATCCATGGTTCTTTCTTTTTCTGCTGGTCGTGCTCGGACTCATCGGGCTCTACATCGTTGTGCAGCTGGCCCGCCACAAGCGGATTCTGCGCTTTGCGAACATGGAGTTGCTGGAAAGCGTGGCACCGCAACGGCCCAGCCGTTGGCGTCACCTCCCGGCGACACTGCTGATCCTGTCGATGGTGTTGTTCACCATCGCGATGGCAGGTCCGACACACGATGTCCGTATTCCCCGCAACCGCGCCGTGGTGATGCTGGTGATCGATGTGTCACAGTCGATGCGGGCCACAGATGTCGCGCCGAATCGGCTGGCCGCCGCGCAGGAAGCGGCCAAGCAGTTCGCCGGTCAGCTGACGCCCGGCATCAATCTGGGATTGATCGCCTACGCCGGGACCGCTACCGTCCTGGTCTCGCCCACCACCAACCGGGAGGCGACCAAGAACGCCATCGACAAGCTGCAACTCGCCGACCGCACGGCAACCGGCGAGGGGATCTTCACGGCGCTGCAGGCGGTCGCGACGGTCGGAGCGGTGATCGGTGGCGGCGACGAGCCGCCGCCGGCGCGAATCGTGTTGATGTCCGACGGCAAAGAGACCGTCCCGTCCAACCCGGACAACCCCAAGGGCGCCTTCACCGCAGCGCGGACCGCCAAAGACCAGGGCGTGCCCATTTCGACCGTGTCGTTCGGTACTCCCTACGGTTACGTCGAGATCAACGAGCAGCGTCAACCGGTCCCGGTTGACGACGAGATGCTCAAGAAGATCGCCGACCTATCCGGCGGCGATGCCTTTACGGCCTCCAGCCTTGAGCAGCTCAAGCAGGTGTTCACCAACCTGCAGGAACAGATCGGCTACGAGACCATCAAGGGCGACGCCAGCGTGGGCTGGCTCCGGCTCGGTGCGCTGGTGCTCGCGGCCGCGGCGCTGGGCGCGTTGCTGATCAACCGGCGCCTGCCCAACTAGAAGAGGTTAGGTTGACGATCATGACTGTGACGGACAAACCCACTTTCGTCTCCCGGTCGGTGCTGGTGACGGGAGGAAACCGGGGCATCGGCCTGGCGATAGCTCAGCGGCTGGCAGCCGACGGACACAAGGTGGCCGTCACCCACCGCGGTTCCGGTGCCCCCGCGGGTCTGTTCGCAGTGCAGTGTGATGTCACCGACAACGACGCCGTCGATGCCGCATTCACCGAGGTCGAAGGACATCAAGGCCCGGTCGAGGTGCTGGTGTCCAACGCCGGCATCGCCGCCGACGCGTTCCTGATGCGAATGACCGAGGAAAAGTTCGAGAAGGTCATCGACGCGAACCTCACCGGGGCGTTTCGGGTGGCCCAGCGGGCATCGCGCAGCATGCAGCGCAACCGGTTCGGCCGGATGATCTTCGTGGGTTCGGTCTCGGGCACCTGGGGCATCGGCAACCAGGCCAACTACGCAGCCTCCAAGGCCGGTCTGATCGGCATGGCCCGCTCGATCGCCCGGGAGCTGTCCAAGGCCGGGGTCACCGCCAACGTGGTGGCCCCGGGATACATCGACACCGAGATGACCCGCGCGCTGGATGAACGGATTCAGGCGGGGGCGCTGGAATTCATCCCGGCCAAGCGGGTCGGCACCGCCGAGGAGGTCGCCGGGGCGGTCAGCTTCCTGGCCTCCGAGGATGCCGGCTACATCTCGGGCGCGGTTATCCCGGTCGACGGCGGCATGGGTATGGGCCACTAGAAGAAGAGGTAAGGACGTTTCACTGTGACAATTCTTCAAGGCAAGCGCATCCTGGTCACCGGGATCATCACCGACTCGTCGATCGCGTTCCACATCGCCAAGGTCGCTCAGGAGGCCGGCGCCGAACTGGTGCTGACCGGTTTCGACCGGATGAAGCTGATCCAGCGCATCGCCGATCGGCTTCCGAACCCGGCGCCGCTGCTGGAACTGGACGTGCAGAACGAAGAGCACCTGGGTTCGCTGGCGGGCCGGATCGGCGAAGTGATCGGGGAGGGCAACAAGCTCGACGGTGTGGTGCACTCGATCGGATTCATGCCCCAGACCGGAATGGGCGTCAACCCGTTCTTCGACGCACCCTACGAAGACGTCGCCAAGGGTATCCACATTTCGGCGTTCTCCTACGCCTCGCTGGCCAAAGCGGTGCTGCCGATCATGAACCCCGGCGGTGGCATCGTCGGGATGGACTTCGATCCGACCCGCGCGATGCCGGCGTACAACTGGATGACCGTCGCCAAGAGCGCCCTGGAATCAGTGAACCGGTTCGTGGCCCGTGAAGCGGGAAAAGTTGGAGTACGTTCCAATCTCGTTGCCGCAGGTCCGATCCGGACGCTGGCAATGAGTGCGATCGTCGGTGGTGCGCTGGGCGATGATGCCGGCGCCCAGATCCAGTTGCTCGAAGAGGGTTGGGATCAGCGCGCTCCGCTGGGCTGGAACATGAAGGACCCGACTCCGGTGGCCAAGACGGTGTGCGCATTGCTGTCGGACTGGCTTCCGGCCACTACGGGCACCGTCATCTATGCCGACGGCGGAGCCAGCACGCAGCTGCTGTAATGACTTACCGAAGCTTTGACGCGCTGCTGCTGTTGTCGTTCGGCGGCCCAGAGGGCACCGAGCAGGTGATGCCGTTTCTCGAGAACGTCACCCGGGGGAGGGGAATCCCACCAGAACGCCTGGCAACCGTCGCGGAGCACTACCTGCATTTCGACGGGGTGTCGCCGATCAACGGCATCAACCGCGATCTGATCAGCGCGATCGAGACGGAGCTGTCGCGGCGCAGAATCGAGATACCGGTCTACTTCGGCAACCGCAACTGGGAGCCCTACGTCGAGGATGCGGTTACCCAGATGCGGGACAACGGGATTCGGCGCGCTGCTGTTTTCTCGACGTCGGCCTGGGGTGGCTACTCCGGTTGCACCCAGTACCAGCAGGACATCGCCCGCGGCCGCGCTGCCGCCGGCCCTCGAGCCCCGGAGCTGGTCAAGCTGCGGCAGTACTTCGATCACCCGCTGCTGGTGCAGATGTTCGCCGACGCCATCGATGCGGCGGCCGCGACGCTGCCCGAATCGGTGCGCGGGGCTGCCCGTTTGGTGTTCACCGCGCATTCCATCCCGCTGGGTGCCGCTTCGCGGTGCGGGCCGGACCTCTACGAGCGTCAGGTGGGCTACACCTCGGCGCTCGTGGCCGCGGCGGCGGGATACCGCGAGTACGACCAGGTATGGCAGTCGCGGTCGGGCCCGCCGCAGGTGCCCTGGCTGGAGCCGGACGTGAGCGATCATCTGACGGCTTTGTCCCGAACCGGCACCGAGGCGGTGATCGTCTGCCCGGTTGGTTTCGTCGCCGATCACATCGAGGTGGTCTGGGATCTGGACAACGAATTGGCCCAGCATGCCGCCGGCATCGGCATCGCGTTCGCGCGCGCATCGACGCCCAACGCCGAGCCGCGGTTCGCGCAACTGGTCGTCGACCTCGTCGATGAGCTGCGCCTTGATCTTCGGGCGGCCCGGGTGGAGCCGGTCGGCGCGGTGCCAGGCTATGGGTGCACCAGCAACGGCGAACTGTGCACCCCGGCCTGCTCAGACTGAAAGGCTAACCGCGCCAAGCAGATTGCAGAATAGAATTGACCGCGGCCAGCCGCGCCGAGCGGACGACCGAGGTCAGTGGCCGCAGTGCATCACTGGCGAGCTGGACCTCGGAGGAGCTCTGCAGGCCGCTGGGGATGAGCCCGGCACTGACGGTGACGATGGCGTCGACGTGTGCGGCGTTCTCGAGGACTCGCACCGCTCGCCGGGGTGCATGATCGGGAATCGGATGCGACTGAGTCGATTCGAGCACCTGCTCGACCATGCTTCGTGGATCGGCGACCTCGGCTCCCGCGGTGCCGGCGCGCAGCGCTCCGAGTGCGTCGGCCGCGGCGCGCACCGCGTCGCGCAGTGTGTATTCAGCATCGCCGAGGTCGAAATGCTCGGGAGCCGGGGTGGTGGACAGTGAATACACCGTCCATGACAACGCAGACAACTCCGGCTCGATATCGGGGGAATCCGGGTACTCCAGATCGGGTATCAACCCGATCGCAGCCCCCGGTTGTCCCACGATCAGCGCCTCGCCGGCGGCGATCGCATCCCGACCGAACTGCGTACCCGGGGGCAGCCCCCGCACGTCTCCGGGCACCGGCAGCGCCAGCACGATGGCCGGCGGCAGGCCGGCCGACCCGGCGGCGGAGCGCATCGTCTGCAGTAGGGCCACTGCGCCGACGCCATCGAGATCCGGCCACGACAGTCCGGTTCGTTCGGCGGCGATCGAATCATACGCGGTGACGGAATGCCTTGAAGTCCAATGGGATAGCGCATCCAGGACATCGTCAGGCGCCGCTGCACCGGCGAGCCAGGCATTGGCCCATATCGACAACGAAACGCTGGGGCACCACATGATGTGAGGCAGTGTAGTTGTTGGCCTGCGTTCTTACCCGCGTGTGGGCCCGGCTGCGCGCTAGGCTCGGGATATGGCTGTTCCTCTGATCTGGCTGATCGCGGCACTGGCCCTCGCCGGGGCAGAAGCCCTCACCGGCGATATGTTCCTGCTGATGCTCAGCGGCGGCGCGTTCGCCGCGGCCGGCTCCAGCTGGTTGCTCGATTGGCCGATCTGGGCGGACGGTTTGATTTTCCTGCTGGTTTCGGTGCTGTTGCTGGGCGGTGTGCGCCCGGCGCTGCGGCGGCGGATGCAGTCGGGCAAAGGTCTGCTTGAGCCGGCCAAGGCGCTGGAGGGCAAGAACGCCTTGGTTCTCGATCGGGTTGCGCGCCATCAAGGTCAGGTCAAGCTGGACGGCGAAGTGTGGACGGCGAGACCCTACAACGACAACGATGTCTACGAAGCCGGCGATCAGGTGACCGTCGTGCACATCGACGGGGCCACCGCGGTCGTCGGCAAGATCATCTAGCGAAGGAGTTCATGATGGATGGTGCCGTTGCAGGGTTGGTCCTGCTGGTCGTGCTGGTGCTGTTCGCCGTCATCGTGGTGGCCAAATCGGTTGCCCTGGTGCCACAGGCCGAGGCGGCGGTGATCGAGCGGCTGGGCCGGTACAGCAAGACCGTCTCCGGTCAGCTGACATTGCTGCTGCCGTTCATCGACAAGATCCGGGCTCGGGTGGACCTGCGCGAGCGCGTCGTGTCCTTTCCGCCCCAGCCGGTGATCACCGAAGACAACCTCACCGTGAATATCGACACCGTGGTGTACTTCCAGGTCACCAACCCGCAGGCGGCGGTGTACCAGATCAGTAACTACATCGTCGGCGTCGAGCAGTTGACCACCACCACGCTGCGCAACGTGGTGGGTGGTATGACCCTGGAGCAGACGTTGACCTCGCGCGACTCCATCAATGGTCAGCTGCGCGGCGTTCTTGACGAGGCCACCAATCGGTGGGGGCTGCGGGTGGCACGGGTGGAGCTGCGCAGCATCGACCCGCCGCCATCGATCCAGGATTCGATGGAAAAGCAGATGCGCGCCGACCGGGAGAAGCGCGCGATGATCCTGACCGCCGAGGGGCATCGGGAGGCGTCCATCAAGCAGGCCGAAGGCCAAAAGCAGTCCCAGATCCTGGCTGCCGAAGGCGCCAAACAGGCGGCGATCCTGACCGCCGAGGCCGACCGGCAATCCCGCATGCTGCGTGCTCAGGGTGAGCGCGCGGCCTCCTATCTGCAGGCACAGGGTCAAGCCAAGGCGATCGAGAAGACATTCGCCGCCATCAAGGCCGGACGCCCGACCCCGGAGATGTTGGCCTACCAGTACTTGCAGACGCTGCCGGAGATGGCCAAGGGTGAGGCGAACAAGGTCTGGCTGGTACCCAGTGATTTCGGTGCGGCCCTGCAGGGTTTCGCCAAGATGCTGGGGGCGCCAGGCGAGGACGGAGTGTTCCGCTATAAACCCTCGCCGGTCGACGAGGACCTGCCGAAACCCGAGGATGACTCGGCCGAGGTCGCCGAGTGGTTCAACACCCAGACCGACCCGGAGATCGCCCAGGCCGTGGCGCAAGCGGTGGCCGAGGCACGCACCCCGGTCGCAGCGCCCCTGGACGGGCCGCGGCAGTACCCACCGCTGTCCCAACAGACCCAGGCCCCGACAGCGCGTCACGGAGCACCCGAGCAATGACCGCGCTGACCTCGAGGAGAACGTACGCACTGCTGGCCGCCCTGCAGGCCGGCGACGCGGTCGCCTGTGCGATCCCGCTTGCCCCGATCACGAAGGCGCTCGATGACGTTGGCCTCGATCCACGGCTGCGACCGGTGCTGCCGGTCGTCAAGGCCGCCTCCGCGGTCGGCCTGGCGGCGGTATCCCGATTCCCCGCGCTGGCCCGGGTGACGACGTTCATGCTGACCGTCTATTTCGTGCTGGCGGTGGCGTTCCACATCAGGGCCAGGGACTGGAGTCCAGGCCTGGTGGCGGCCTCCTCGTTGTTGGCGCTGTTCGGGGCGATGACGGCGAAAGGGCCTGCGGTCAACCGGCAGTGATCTGGTGGCGGTCGTGCGCCCGGAACTCATAGACCAGCCCGGCCACGCCGATGCTCGCCGTGCACAGCGAGACGACGAACAGCAGGGGGCTGACGTTGCCGGTGAGCGCGTCACCGAGGATGACCACTGCCGCGGTGCCGGGGAGCAGGCCTACGAATGTGGCCAGTGTGTAGGGCAGCGCCCGGACCGCCGACGATCCCGCCGCATAGTTCAGCACCGAGAACGGGACAGCGGGAATCAAACGCATCGACAGCACGGTCGGCCAGCCGCGTTCGGCCAGGCGTGCGTTCACCGCTTCCAGGCGTGGATGCTTCACCAGCCGGTCCAGGTGCCAGCCCGCAGCACGTACCAGCAGTAGCGCAATCGCGGCGCTGGCGGTGCTGGCCAGCACCGCCAGCGGCACTCCCAGATACGGGCCGAACAGCAGCCCCGCCGCCAGCGTGAAGACCGTACGCGGGAAGGGGAACACCGTGATGACGATGTGAGCGGCCAGGAAGGCCAGCGGAAACCAGGGGCCCACCGATGTCGCCCAGTCCCGCAGCTGCACCGCAGTCGGCAGCGGTACCAGAACCGCAACTGCGACGAGAATCACAATCGCTGTCAGGATGGCCGCAAACCGTCCCCTCGGGACGGTCCTCAGCGTCGCGACGGTCGACGCACGGACCGAGCGCAGCGCGCTGACGACGGAATTCACGTTTACCCACAGTACGGGGCGTGGGTCATCCGACCAGCCCACGGCGGGCCGGCCTCCATCAATTAGCCTGAGGCCTGTGCAGAATCCCAGTGATCTCGACCGGTGGCGCTCCGCCGTGGCAGGTGTTCTGACCAAGACCACCGGGCGTGATTCGGCCGATCTGCCCGCCGAACCGGAACGATTGCTTGATTCGCCGACTTACGAGGGCTTCCCGATCCGCCCCCTGTACACCGGATTGGACGAGCACGGCGAGCCCGGGTTGCCGGGCCGCTGGCCTTTCGTACGCGGCGGTGATGCCCTCCGCGATGTGAAGGCCGGTTGGAAGGTGGCCGAGGCGTTTCCCGCGGACGGCTCATCGGCGGCGGACGGTAACGGCTCGGTGCTGCTCGGGCTGACCGAGGGCGTCAGCGCTCTGGTACTGCGAGTCGGTGGTCCCGCAGAGTTGGAAACCTTGCTCAATGGCGTGTTCTTGGACCTGGTACCCGTTGTGCTGGAGATCGCCGGGGACGGGTCCACCTACGTCGCCGCAGCCGATGCGATGCTCGCCCTGCTGGCCGAACTCGATGACGATCAGCGGTCCCGGTTGTCGGTGGATCTCGGCGCCGACCCCCTCACCGCACCGCTGGCCGGACGCCCCGCGCTCGGCCTCGACGATGTGACCGCGACCGCGGAGCGGCTCACCGGATACGGCGGTCGCGTGCGGGCGATCACCGTTGATGGTCCGGTCTTCCACAACATGGGCGCCAACGCGTCGTGGGAGCTTGGTGCCACGATGGCCGCAGGCGTGGCCTATCTGCGACTGCTGGTCGAGGCAGGCCTGCCCGCCGACTTGGCGCTGAAGCAGCTCAGCTTCCGGTTCGCCGCCGACGACGACCAATTCATGACGATCGCGAAACTTCGTGCTGCGCGGCAACTTTGGTCCCGGGTGGCCGAAGTGGTCGGGGCACCCGAGGCGGGCGCTGCGACCGTGCACGTGAGCACTTCGCTGGCCATGATGGCGCAGCGCGATCCCTGGGTGAACATGCTGCGCACCGCAGTGGCCGCATTCTCGGCGGGCATCGGCGGTGCCGACACCATCCTGGTGCACCCGTTCGATGTCGCGATTCCGGGCGGGTTTCCCGGCACCGCACGCAGTTTCGCGCGCCGGATCGCACGAAATACCCAGTTGCTGCTGCTCGAGGAGGCCCATATCGGCCGGGTGCTGGACCCGGCGGGCGGCTCGTGGTTCGTCGAGGACCTCACCGGTCAGCTGGCCGAGCGAGCTTGGGGGCATCTGCAGGAAATCGAGGCCGAGGGTGGCTTCCAGGCCGCTGGGGACCACATCACCGGGAGCATCGCCGAGGTCGCCAAGCAGCGGGCGGCCGACATCGCACATCGGCGTGCGCCGCTTACCGGTGTGAACGAGTACCCGAATCTGTCTGAAGTTCCGCTTCCGCAGGGCGATGCGCTTCCGGCGGTGCTGCGCTACCCGACCGACTTCGAAGCGTTGCGAAACCGCTCCGATGTCCACCTCAATGAGGCGGGTGCCCGGCCGACGGTGCTGCTGCTTCCGTTGGGTCCGCTCGCCGAGCACAATGTTCGCGCCACCTTCGTATCGAACCTGCTGGCCTCCGGCGGGATCGAGGCCGTCAACCCGGGCCCGCTGGACGCTGCCAGGGTCGAGGAAGCGGTCGCCGACGCCGGGGGCGCCGAGATCGCCGTGATCTGCGGCACCGATGCCCGCTACGCCCAGGAGGCCGGTCCGGTTGTCGAGGCCGCACGGCAGGCCGGTGTCGGCCACATCCTGTTGGCCGGACCGCAAAAGACGGTTGCCGAGGCCGATTCGAAGCCCGACGGTTTTCTGACCGCCCAGATCGACGCGGTCGATGCATTGTCGGATCTGCTGACCCGATTGGGGGCCTGACGATCATGACCGGTCACGACGTGACAAACCGTATCGGCAGCTTTGCCGACATCGCACTACGCGGCGAGCGAACCCCGGAGCCCCCCACACCGGTCGATGCCGGCGAACAGATCGCTGCGGCGGCTGCGGCACACGGCTACACCGCCGATCAGCTTGACTGGGCCACTCCGGAAGGCATCGACGTCAAGCCCGTCTATATCGGCGCCGACCGAGACGAGGTCGTCAACGCGGGCTATCCGCTGAGTAGCGTGCCCGGGGAGCCGCCGTACGTGCGCGGGCCGTATCCGACGATGTATGTCAACCAGCCTTGGACCATCCGTCAGTACGCGGGCTTCTCGACCGCCGCGGAATCCAACGCTTTCTACCGGCGCAACCTGGCGGCGGGGCAGAAGGGCCTGTCGGTGGCGTTCGACCTCGCCACGCACCGCGGCTACGATTCGGACCACCCGCGGGTGGCCGGTGACGTCGGAATGGCCGGTGTGGCAATTGATTCCATCCTCGACATGCGCCAGCTGTTCGACGGAATCGACCTGTCGAGCGTGTCGGTCTCGATGACGATGAACGGTGCGGTGCTGCCGATTCTCGCGCTCTACGTCGCGGCCGCCGAAGAGCAGGGCGTGCCCCCGGAGAAGCTCGCCGGAACCATCCAGAACGACATTCTCAAAGAGTTCATGGTCCGCAACACCTA
>JAGQTR010000545.1 GCA_020438915.1 Mycobacterium sp. | reverse complement strand
TCGTCGGAGAGAAGCTGCCGACCGGGATCAAGGACGAGTTCGACGCCTTGAAGACGCGCCTGGCCGAGGCGGACTAACCCGACCCTTCCCGCCGCGAGCAGACACAAAAGTCCCCGACATCCCCGAGATTCGGGGACTTTTGCGTCTGCTCGTCGCCGCCGGCGCGTCGTAGAGTCAGCGCATGCAGATTCGCGACACTGCCGTTGCCACGCCCGACAAGCCCGCGATCATCATGTACCCCTCGGGAACCGTGGTGAGTTTCGGCGAGCTCGAGGCCCGGGCGAACCGTCTGGCGCATCTATTCCGGTCCGCCGGTCTGGTCGAGGGCGACGCCGTGGCGATCGTGATGGAGAACAACGAGCACATGCACGCGATGATGTGGGCCGCGCGCCGCGCCGGGCTTTACTACGTTCCGATCAACACGCATCTGACTGCCGCCGAGACGGCCTACATCATTGACAACAGCGGCGCCAAGGCGATCCTGGGATCGGCGAAACTCGGGGCCACCCTGGCCGGCCTCGGCGCTGAGCTGCCCAATGGCCTGCCCGAACTCCTGGTAGTCACCGGCGGGCACCTGCAGGGTTGGCAGAGCTATCCCGAATGTGTTGCCGACCAGCCGGATACGCCGATCGTCGACGAGATCGAGGGCGACCTGCTGCAGTACTCATCGGGAACGACCGGCCGTCCCAAGGGAATCAAGCGCAAGCTGCCGCATGTGCCGCCGGCCGAGTCGCCGGGCCTGATGGCCGCCTTGGTGGCGTTCTGGATGCATCCCGACGCGGTGTACCTCAGCCCCGCGCCGCTGTACCACACCGCTCCGTCGGTGTGGTCGATGCAGACCCAGGCCGGTGGGATCACGACCGTGGTGATGGAGAAGTTCGACGCCGAGGGCGCACTGGATGCCATTGCCCGGCATCGCATCACACACGGGCAATTCGTCCCGGTGATGTTTACCCGGATGCTCAAGCTGCCACTGGACGTGCGCATGGCCTACGACGTGTCCAGCCTCGAGCGGGTGATGCACGCGGCAGCACCGTGCCCGGTAGAGATCAAGAAGCAGATGATCGACTGGTGGGGCCCGATCATCGACGAGTACTACGCGTCGTCGGAGGCCCATGGATCCACGCTGATCACCGCCCAGGAGTGGCCGGCCCATCCCGGATCGGTTGGGCGGGCGATGAACGGAGCCATCCACATCGTCGGCGAGGACGGAGCCGAACTCCCCGCCGGTGAGGCCGGCGAGATCTACTTCGAGGGAGGTGCCGACTTCGAATATCTCAACGATCCGACCAAGACGGCGTCCTCCCGCGACTCCCGCGGCTGGAAGACGGTGGGCGACATCGGCTACCTCGATGACGAGGGGTATCTCTATCTCACCGACCGCAGACACCACATGATCATCTCCGGTGGCGTGAACATCTACCCGCAGGAAGCCGAGAACATACTCGTGACGCATCCAAAAGTGATGGATGCTGCGGTCTTCGGCATTCCTGACGAGGAGATGGGCCAGCAGGTCAAGGCCGTGGTGCAGACCGTCGAGTCCTCCGACGCCAACCCGGAGTTTGGACAAGAGCTCCTTGACTGGCTTCGTGATCGGCTGGCGCACTACAAATGCCCGCGGTCGATCGCGTTCGAGGCGCACCTGCCGCGCACCGATACCGGCAAGCTGTACAAGCAGGAGCTGATAGCCAGATACTCGTGAGCGCCGGTGTCGCTAACCCGACCGCTGCAGCGTCACCCGGTAGGTGTACTGCTCGGGTAGAAAATGGCTGATCGACAGCTCGATCGGGTGCCCGCGCTGGTCAGTGTAGAGGCGGTCCACCCGCAACATCGGATGGCCCGGAAGGCACCCGACGGCGTCGGCGACGACACCGGTTGCTCTTCCCACCGTAATCGATTGAGCTGCTTCGGCAATCGGATGTGGAAGGTGTGGCTCGAGTAGCCCGATCACGGTGTGGGTACCGACCGCGCTGGTGAAAAGGGCCGGCGACGACGCCACTAGTGCGGCTACCGACGGGGGTAGGTGAACTGTGGTGTGCCCGAACGCGGCCCCCTCGTGCAGTCGTCGGAAGATCAACGTGCACACCGCATCTCCCTCCAGCCGCAGCCGGCTCGCGGCCTCGACGTCGACGCGACGGTGCAGTCCGTCCAGTACCTCCATCGTGGTGTCGTCGGACAGGCTCATCAGGTCCTCGATCGACCCGAGTTGACGCAGGTAGTGCCGGCCCGCGTCGCTGGCATAGCTACCCCGACCGGGTATCCGAACGACCATTCCCGCGGCGACCAGATCCTGAAATGCTCGCCGCACCGTCTGTCGTGAGAGTCCGTGGCGGGCAACCAGTTCAG
>JAGQTR010000544.1 GCA_020438915.1 Mycobacterium sp. | reverse complement strand
CACAATCTATTTCACCGAGTCGACGAGCGCATTCACCGTGGCCAACTATCTTGGTGCCATCCTGGAGGCCCGCGGTCGCGGCAACCTCTACCGGCTCGACGCCGATGGCACCGTTACCACAGTCCTGGACAACCTGTACTTCGCCAACGGCGTCACACCCACCGCGGACGGCTCGGCGTTGGTGTTTGCCGAGACCCAGGGGCGTCGGCTGTCGAAATACTGGCTGACCGGTCCGCGGAGGGGTTCGGTGACGCCACTGGCGGTGAACCTGCCCGCGATGCCCGACAACCTGTCCACCGGCGCCGACGGCCGGATCTGGTGCGCGATGGTCACCCCTGCCAACCCCCTGGCCGACCGGCTCGCCGCGGGTCCGCCGGTGCTGCGCAAAGTGGTGTGGCGACTGCCCGAGCCGCTGCAGCCCAAGCCGGTGTCAGTGGTGTGGGTGGTCGCGTTCGACCCCGACACCGGGGACGCCGTCGCGGGCCTACGCACGACGCATCCGTCGTTCAGCATGGTGACCGGGATGGCAGAAGCCGACGACCGGCTGTGGATGGGCAGCATCGGGGCGCCCTATCTCGGCTGCGTCGACCTCGCGGCAACCTCGCTCTAAGTCCTGCCCGACGACGGGTTTCTGCCACCGAGCGTTCAATTTCTGCCACCGGAATTAATAGTTCTGACCTGCTGGTTTAAGCCCCCAGACCGGAAAAAAATCACCGGAAGATCGCAGAAGGGCAGGACCCGTCATGACCAAAAACATCGCCCTCGCCAGCGCCGCCGCAGCAGCATTCTCGGCTGTGGCCCTCGGGCTGGCCACCCCCGCCATCGCCGCCCCCACCGGAAACGACAACGCCGCCGACACCATCCGCGCGCTCGAGGCCGAGGGTAATCGCGTCATCGTCAACCGGCAGAGCGATGCCCCGCTGTCGGAGGCCAGCATCGTCTCGGTGCGCCCCGGATCCCCGATCCGCGAGTGGACCTGGGACCTCCAGCGCGACGATCGCATACTCGAAACGGTCGGACACTTCATCTTCGTCGACGTCCGTTGAGCCACCGCACAGAAAAGGGCGCCCCCGCCACTCGGGGCGCCCTTTTCCAGGCGGCGGCGCTAGCTTGCGCCGAGTCGGTGTACCGCAGAACCTCCGCTGGTCACGGGCTCACATCGGGATTGAAAGGCGGGATGCCTACGCATCGCTTCGGCCATCTCCAGCGAGCGACGCTGAGAAGCGCGCCACGCCGGGTGTGACTCCAGATGGATGACGGTCGCACCGACGGTTTTGGTCGTCATACCCGCACCTCCTGTTGAAATCGCTTTCAGCATGCTTGGCCTACCTGAGCGTTACCGTCAGCGTTAGCCGTGAGATTCCTAAGAATTGCCCACAAACACCGATGCCTAAACCAACTCCGCACTCCGGGGGCCAGCCGCGGTGCAGTGACCGCGCACCGATGTTCGGCGGCGACCCGGGCCATCCCACTGAAGTCACATTTGAAACTCTAGCCACACCAGCCACCGCGTGGCTCCCAGAGAACGCCCCCGCCATCGCCTAGTCTGCGCACACGATGGCGACCACAACAACGTTCTCGGCGCGAGTATCTGTGCTGGTCACGGCAGCCTTGCTGGTATTCGCACCGGCCGCGGGCGCCGAGCCGGGCGGCGACCCGGACGCCAGCAGCTGCCCCTACCGCGTCACGACACCACCGGCTGTCGATTCGTCGGAGATCCCGGAGTTCGGTGATCCGCCGGCACCGCTACCGGTGCCCGCCAAGCCCATGGGCGGGGATGCGCTGCGGGGCTGCGGCATCATCACCGCACCGGGTACCCCGCCGGTGCCCGGCGACGTCTCCGCGGAGGCATGGCTGGTCGCCGACCTCGACACCGGCGACGTCATCGCCGCCCGGGACCCACACGGCAGACACCGCCCGGCCAGCGTCATCAAGGTGCTCACCGCGATGCAGGCGATCCGGGACCTGCCGTTGCACAAGGTGGTCCCCGGTACCGCCGAGGATGCGGCACAGGAAGGCACCAAAGTCGGCGTCGGCGAGGGTGGCTTCTACTCGATCAACGATCTGCTGCACGGCCTGCTCATGCACTCGGGCAACGACACCGCCCACGCGCTGGCGATGCAGATGGGCGGCATGGACACGGCACTGAACAAATTGAACGCCCTGGCGGCCAAGTTGGGTGCGCGTGACACCCGGGTGGCGACACCGTCCGGGCTTGACGGCCCGGGCATGAGCACCTCGGCCTACGACATGGGCCTGTTCTACCGGTACGCCTGGCAGAACCCGATTTTCACCAACATCGTTGCCACCCAGTCTTTCCCATTTCCCGGTCGCGGGGACGCCGGGTATCCGGTGGAGAACGACAACAAACTGCTCGACAACTACCCCGGCGCGATCGGCGGGAAGACCGGGTACACCGACGACGCCGGGCAGACGTTCGTCGGGGCCGCCGACCGCGACGGCCGCCGCCTCGTCGCGGTCCTGCTGCGCGGCACCCGGCAACCGATCGCGCCCTGGGAGCAGGCCGCCCGACTGCTGGACTACGGGTACGCCACCGCACCCGGTACCAAGGTGGGCACGCTGGTCGAGCCGGACCCCTCCCTGGTCGCCGTCAAACCGGAACCCGCGGCCGCGGACACCATCACCACCGCTAACGCCGTACTTCCCGACGTCAACGCGTTACCCGTTCGGGTCGGGGTGGGTGTGGTTGGGGCGATCATCGTGTTCATGCTGATCATGGGCGCCCGGGCGCTCAACCGCCGGCCCCAGCACTGACGGACTCATTCGCCGAGATCGCACTCGTGCAGCGAAAGATCGAGAGAAGGCCTGCTTAAGTGCTATTTCGGCGGGGGTGAGCCCCCGCGGCTACCGCCTCAGCCATCGCGAAAGGCTCAGCGCACCAAGGACTCCCACCCCTGCCGCGGCCGCCGCCTGCAACGGCCCCAGCCCGGGCCGGGTGATGACCCGGTTCTTGATCACCGCCGGACCCGGCGCCGGGACGACATCTTCGCCCATGTTCTCCGGCGTCGTCGCCGCCCACGCGGTGGCGAAAAGTATCAGCCGGGCGGTGATGTAGGCGAACACCATCAGACCCAGCACCGGACCGAACGTCGCCCCCGCGGGACCGGTGAGGACCGAGCTCAGGTAGACCGAGGCGACCAACTTGAAGATCTCGAACGCCACCGCGGCGATGAGCCCGGCCCGGACACTGCTTCGGAAGCTGACCGACTCGCGGGGCAGCCGGGCGATCACCCAGGTGAACAGCAGCCAGGACACCAGGACCGAAGCCACGATGGAGGCCGCCTGCAGCAGCGGGGTCAGCGCGCTGGTATCGCCGATGCCAACCCAGTGCAACACGTTCTTCATCACCGACGTGTTGCCCAGAGCGGTAAGCGCCACGGTGACCACGATCGCGACGAACGCCGACAGCAGCGTCAACAGATCCGACAGCTTGGTCCGGACGAATCCCGGGCGTTCGTCGCGGTAGCGGCCCCACATCTGGCTGAGCGCCTCACGCAGATTGTTCATCCAGCCCAGCCCCGCCCATGCCGCGGCCGCCAGCCCGATGATGCCCACCGACGTGCGGGAGTCAATCGCCGAATCCATCAACTCGGTGACCTGCTGGCCGAGATCGCCGCCGACGGCGGCATCGATCTGATATTTGACTTTGGAGAGCAGGACGGGCCGGCTGGCCAGGACGAAGCCGCCGACCGCGAAACCGACCATCAACAACGGAAACAACGCAAAAATCGTGAAATAGGTGATCCCGGCGGCGTAGAAGTCGCCCTTGCATTCGGTGTAGCGCTGCTGGGCGCGCATGAGGTGGTCGAACCACGGCATCCGTGCGCGCAACCGATCCAGAAAGCCGGGCTTGTCGTCGGATTCGGTCGAGCCGCCCGGCGCGGTCATCCGGCCCCCTCGTAGCTAGTGCGTCGGTAGAAACCCTAACCGGTCATATACCCGCCGCAAGGTCTGTCCAGACACCTCCCGCGCACGGGCGGCTCCGCTGGCCAGGATGCTCTCCAGTTCGGCCGGGTCGGCCAGCAATTCGTCGACCCGCGCCTTGATCGGCGTGACGAACTCGACCACCGCCTCGGCCGTCTCCTTCTTCAGGTCGCCGTATCCGCGACCTGCATAGCCCTGCACCAGCTTGTCGATTGCGGCACCGGTGACCGCCGACTGGATCGTCAGCAGGTTGGACACCCCCGGCTTGGCTTGCGGATCGAAGCGGATCTCCCTATCGCTGTCGGTCACCGCTGAACGAATCTTCTTGGCGGTCTTGGCGGGATCGTCAAGCAGGCTGATCAGTCCGGCCTCGGTGGCGGCTGACTTACTCATCTTGGCCGTCGGATCGGCCAGGTCGTAGATCTTGGCCGTGGCCTTGCCGATCATCGGCTCGGGCACCACGAAGGTGTCGCGGAACCGGGCGTTGAACCGCTGCGCAACATCGCGCGCGAGCTCAAGGTGCTGGCGCTGATCCTCGCCGACGGGTACCAGGTCGGTGTCGTAGAGCAACACGTCGGCGGCCATCAGCACCGGATAGGTGAACAGCCCGACCGAGGCCTCCTCCTGGTTCTTGCCGGCCTTTTCCTTGAACTGGGTCATCC
>JAGQTR010000002.1 GCA_020438915.1 Mycobacterium sp. | reverse complement strand
GATACCGGAGGCGATCTCGTTCTCGATCATCGCCGGAGTCGATCCCCGAGTCGGACTATTCGCCTCGTTCACCATGGCGGTGACGATCGCGATCGTCGGTGGACGTCCGGCGATGATCTCGGCGGCGACCGGCGCCGTGGCACTGGTGATCGCACCGGTGGTTCGGGAACACGGATTCGACTACTTCATCGCCACAGTGATCCTCGCCGGTGCCCTGCAGATCGCGCTCAGCGTGCTCGGTGTCGCCCGGCTGATGCGGTTCGTCCCACGCAGCGTCATGGTCGGATTCGTCAACGCGCTGGCGATCCTAATCCTGCTGTCACAGCTGCCCCACCTGCTCGGTGTGCCCGCCCCGGTGTATCCATTCGTCGCCGTCGGTGTGCTGATCATGGTGTTCCTACCGAAGCTGACCACCGCCATACCCGCGCCGCTGATCGCGATAGTTCTTCTGACCGCGGCGGTACTGGCGTTCGGTGTCGACATCCCCAACGTCGGCGATGAGGGAGAGCTGCCGTCGAGCCTGCCGGCCCTGTTCCTGCCTCAGGTGCCCGTCAACCTCGAAACGCTGTCGATCATCTTCCCGTACGCGCTGGCCATGGCGCTGGTCGGACTCTTGGAATCGCTGCTCACAGCCAAGCTTGTCGATGACATCACCGACACTCACAGCAACAAGACCCGGGAAAGCTGGGGTCAGGGTGTCGCCAACATCGTCACGGGATTCTTCGGCGGTATGGGCGGCTGCGCCATGATCGGTCAAACCATGATCAACGTGAAGGTGTCCGGTGCGCGCACCCGTATTTCGACACTTCTCGCTGGTCTGTTCCTGTTGGGACTGGTCGTCGGCCTCGGCGACATAGTGGGTCTGATCCCGATGGCGGCGCTCGTGGCAGTGATGATCATGGTTGCCGTCGGAACGATGGACTGGCACAGCGTCACACCCTCCACGTTGCGCAGGATGCCGCGCAGCGAGACGCTGGTGATGCTCGCCACCGTGGTGGTAACCGTTGTCAGCCACAACCTCGCCTACGGCGTCATCGTGGGCGCCCTGACTGCGATGGTGCTCTTCGCCCGCCGGGTCGCCCATCTGGTGACGGTCGAGCGAATCACCGAGGCTGACGATGACAGCGAGTGCGAGGCCGACACTGTGGTCTATCGGGTCAGCGGTGAATTGTTCTTCGCTTCCAGCAACGACCTCGTCTATCAATTCAACTACATCGACGATCCCCGAAATATTGTGATCGACATGTCCGCCTCGCACGTCTGGGATGCTTCCAGTGTTGCCGCGCTGGACGCGGTGACCACGAAGTATCACGCGAAGGGTAAAGCTGTGCAGATCGTCGGACTCAACGCCGACTCGGCTGATCGGCATGAACTGTTGTCCGGAAATCTCGGCGCGGGCCATTGAGCGAACGTCTGCGAGTACTGATCATCGGCGGAGGTTTCGGTGGCTTGTTCTGTGCGCGACGATTGGTCGATGCCGACGTCGAGGTGACCCTGCTCGATCGTGCAGCCGGACACCTTTTTCAGCCGCTGCTCTACCAGTGCGCAACCGGCACACTCAGCATCGGTCAAATCAGCCGTCCGCTGCGCGAACAATTCGCTGGCCATCCCAACGTCACCACCTTGCTGGGCGAAGCAATCGAACTCGACGCCGGAGCCTGCGAGGTGACAGCCCGCCGGCCGGACGGGACGACCTTCGCGACCGGCTACGACATCCTCGTCGTCGCCGCGGGGATGCAGCAGTCCTACTTCGGCAATCCGCAGTTCGCGCAGTGGGCGCCGGGAATGAAGACCCTCGACGACGCGCTGTCGATCCGGCAGCGGCTGTTCACCGCGTTCGAGATGGCCGAGACGCTGCCCACCGGAGCCGAGCGTGACAGCTGGCTCACCTTCGCCGTCGCAGGGGGCGGCCCCACCGGTGTAGAACTGGCCGGACAGATCCGGGAGTTGGCAACACGGACGTTGGCCAACGAGTTTCACAGCATCGAGCCCGAGGAGGCCAGGGTGCTGCTGTTCGACGGTGGAGATCGCGTGCTGAAAAGCTTCGCCCCAGACTTGGCCGGCAGGGCCGCAGAGACACTCCAGCGTCTCGGGGTGGAACTGCACCTGGGGGTGCACGTCATCGACGTCTGTCAGCAAGGCGTGACCGTCAGCCCGAAGAGCGGCGGCCCCGACGCGCAGCATGCGGCGCGCACGGTGCTGTGGACGGCCGGCGTTGAAGCTGTCCCCTTCGCAAGACATATCGTCGAGGCGCTCGGCGCCCCAGCCGATCGCTCCGGGCGTATCCAGGTCGATCCCGACCTATCGGTACCCGGGCATCCCGAGATCTTCGTCATCGGGGATCTCGTCGGCCGTGACGGACTTCCGGGTGTGGCCGAGAACGCGATGCAGGGTGGACTGCACGTCGCCCGCTGCATTCGCCGCGACCTCAAGGGCAAACCCCGCCGGGCGTACCGGTATCGCGACCTCGGTTCAGCGGCCTACATCAGTCGCGGAAACGCGCTGCTGCAGGTGGGTCCGGTCAAACTCGCCGGCTTCGGAGGCTGGCTGGCCTGGGGCTTCATCCACATCGCGGTACTCACCGGATTGAGCAATCGGCTCAGTACCGTGACGACGTGGTTGGCGACCATTGCCCGTGGCAGCCGATACCACCGCGCGTTCATGCTCGGTAACAGTCACGCCATCTCCGAGCAGCACTACACCTGGTCTGCATGTGAGAACGCACCCGACGAACCGCGCTGAGAGTCAGCGACCTCTCACCGCTGGTTGGCCCGCCACTTGTCCAGCAGCCGACGGTCCCGTTTGGTCGGCCGTCCGGTGCCGCGATCACGGGTCGCGATCGGGATGGCAGCAGCCGGTGGCGGCGCGGGTGTTCGATCGAGGTAGCACGTCACGGCATCTGCTGCGCCAACCCGCTTTTGGATGACCCGAAGCACCTCGACGATCCGCGTCGTCTCACCCACCCGCGCGCGGACTTCGTCACCGGGTGACACCGCCGTCGATGGTTTCGCCGGCCGATCGTTGATCCGCACATGCCCGCCTCGGCAAGCAGCAGCGGCATCCGGTCGGGTCTTGGTTAGCCGGACAGCCCACAGCCACCGATCCACCCGGGTCGATTCCATGGCATCCATCATGACTTCTATGAAGCTAGAGGACGTCGTTGATCTCGTTCTTCAACGCTTCGGCTTGGGTGCCGAAGACCGCCTGAACGCTGCTGCCGACCTCGACTACTCCCGCCGCACCCAGGGTCCTCAACCGCGACTGGTCCACCTTTGCGGTGTCGGCGACCTCCATCCGCAGTCGGGTGATGCAGGCGTCCACGCTGACCAGATTCTCCCGGCCGCCGAACGCGGCGATGATCTGCTCGGCTCTGGTGTCGACTTTGGTGTCGGTGCTGGTCTGCCCAGTTGTTGCCACCGCGGTGGCTGAGGCCGCACCCTCTCCGAGGTTGGCCTGCTCCTCGGCCTCGAACTCCGCGGCGGGCTCGCGTCCTGGAGTCCGCATGTTCCACTTGGTAATCGCGAACCGAAACAGCACATAGTACAGAGCGAAGAACACCAGCCCCATCACGATCAGCAATGGAATGTTCTTCGCCGCCGGCGCCGTGCCGTACAGCAGTAAATCGATCAGCCCGGCCGAAAACGAGAACCCGAGATGGATGTCGAGCAGGTAGGCGACGGCCAGCGAGAGTCCGGTCAGCACTGCGTGAATGATGTAGAGAGGGAACGCGACAAACATGAACGCGAACTCCAGCGGTTCGGTGACGCCGGTGAGGAATGCGGTGAGCCCGGCGGCCGACAGAATGCCGATGGCGATCTTCTTCTGACGCTTGTTGGCGACGTGAATCATGGCCACGGCCGCGGCCGGCAGCCCGAACATCAGAACCGGGTAGAACCCCGACGTCAGGATGCCGGCGGTGGGATCTCCACTGGCGAACCGGGTGAGTTCACCGGTAACCACGGTTCCGTCCGGGGTTTGGTAATCCCCGTACAGGAACCACACGAAGGAATTGAGGATGTGGTGCAGGCCCAGCGGGATCAGCATTCGGTTGGCGAATCCGTAGACGAACGCCCCAAGTGCACCGGCGCCGCCGACGAACTCACCCAGCGAGGTCAGCCCTACCTCGAACAGCGGGTAAAAGTAGCTCATGGCGAAGGCGATGAGCAGACAGACCAGCGACACGACGATGGGAACAAACCTTCTGCCGCCGAAGAAGCCGAGGTAAGACGGCAACTCGATGGTGTGATACCGGTCGAATAGTGCGGCCGTCACCAAACCCACCACGATGCCGGCGAAGACGCTGTAGTTGATCTGCGCCTGTTCGCCGGCCTTGTCGAGTTCACCGCTGAGCACGATCGGCGACATCGTCTTGAAGACCGCGTCCATCACCAGATACCCGACGACGGCGGCCAGGGCGGTGGACCCGTCTGCCTTCTTGGCGAATCCGATCGCAACGCCGACCGCGAACAGCAGTGGCAGGTTGGCGAACAGCGCGCCGCCGGCGGCGCTCATCGCATCGAAGAACGCTCCGATGACCGGTGTTTCAATTCGGCCCAACAGGTCGTCCTGGCCTAGCCGGAGCAGGATGCCGGCGGCAGGCAGCACGGCGATCGGCAACATCAAACTCTTGCCCAACCGCTGCAGTTGCGCGAAACCCGGGATATGTAAACCCGACTTGTGGTATTTCCCTTGAGATTTCGCCGCGTCCGGCATATTCGATGATCCTCTTCTCGCAGTTGCGGCGAAGTTTAATCCAGGTCAATGGGCTTGAAGCCGCCTTTCCGGCACCGAGGCCGGGTTAGGTACCTATCCTGGGCCGAACAGGTTTCGGACAACGGGGGCGAGAATGGGCAAGACGCCGGTGTTGGCGGCCGTCGCGGGCCTGGCTCTTCCATTGCGCAGCGTTCCCGACCCGGTTTTCTCTCAAGGAATGGTCGGCTATGGTGCCGCGATCGATCCACCACCGGAGGTGGTTGACGCCATCGCGCCGGTAAGCGGCAGGCTGCTGAAGCTGCTTCCGCACGCCTACGTCATCATGACCGCCGGGAACATCGGTGTGCTGGTCCATCTGGGCCTGGATACCGTCGGGCTGAACAGAGCAGGGTTCACCGAGCACGTCAATGAAGGCGAAACTGTCTGCTCGGGGCAGGTGGTTATCACCTATGACGTTCCGGTGATCGTGGCGGCCGGCTTGAACCCTGTTGTGTCCGTGGTGGTTATGGATGAGCGAGAGCCACAGAACATCACCGTCTCGTACGCGGTGCACGCCGGCGCTGGCATCACCCAGAGCGAAACCCTCTTCACCGTGGGCAGGTAGGGCCGGCGATGGAGGTGGTGATCCTGTCTACTGCGACCGAGATCGGGGAGTTGGCCGCCGACGCCATCGGCGCGCTGCTGACCAGAAAGCCGACGGCGGTGCTGGGTCTGGCCACTGGTTCGTCGCCACTGGCGATCTATGACGAACTCGCCGGCCGCTGCGCGGCGGGGCAGATCAGCTTCACCCAAGCGCGCGGATTCACCCTCGACGAGTATGTCGGCCTGCCGGCCGATCATCGGGAGAGCTATCGCAACGTGATCGACCGGGCGCTCGTGTCGCGGGTCGATTTCGGACCGGGGGCCGTGCAGGGCCCGGACGGGTTGGCCACTGATATCCGGGCCGCGTGCCTGGCCTACGAAGCCGCGATCGCCGCAGCTGGAGGGGTGGATCTGCAGATTCTCGGAATCGGCACCGACGGGCACATCGGCTTCAACGAACCGGGCTCGTCGCTGGCCTCCCGGACCCGGATCAAGACGTTGACCCGGCAGACCCGGCTCGACAACGCGCGGTTCTTCGACGACGATCTCGACGCCGTACCCACGCACTGCCTGACGCAGGGCCTCGGCACGATCATGGCCGCTCGTCACGTCGTACTCGTGGCGATGGGCCGGGGCAAGGCCGACGCCGTGCACAACCTGGTGGAGGGTCCCGTCAGCACGTTCTGGCCCGCGACAATCTTGCAGCATCATCGGCACGTCACGGTGCTCGTCGATGATGCCGCGGCCGCAGACCTGCAGTTGGTCGATTACTACCGCGAGACCTACCGGGGCAAACCCGACTGGCAGGGCATCTGAGGTGCTGATCACGGCCGCTACCGTGGTTACCGGGTGGGAGTTGTTGCGGCCCGGCTGGATTGAGCTGTCTGGGACGGTGGTGCGGGCGGTGGGCGCCGGACCGCCGCCGAAACCCGTCGATGTGGATCTCGGGGCGGCCACGGCGGTGCCCGGTTTCGTGGACACGCACGTCCACGGCGGCGGAGGAGCCAGCTTCTCCGGCCCGAGCCAGACCGAGACGGCCGCGGCGTTGCAGCTGCATCGCCGGCATGGCACGACCACGCTGATCGCCTCCTTGGTGACCGCTGCCCCTGCCGAATTGTTGTGGCAGGTCACGAAGCTAGCCGATCAGACCAGGGCCGGGCATATCTCGGGGATTCACTTGGAAGGTCCGTGGCTGGCCGCGGAGCGCTGCGGCGCCCATGATGCCTCACTGCTCCGAGACCCCGATCCTGAGGAACTGGACGCTGTGTTGTCCGCGGGAGGAGGCACCATCCGGATGGTCACACTGGCCCCCGAACGCGTTGGTGCGCTGGCGGCCATCGGCCGGATCGTCGATGCGGGCGCGGTCGCGGCGGTCGGCCATACCGAGGCGACCTACGAGCAGACCCGCGCGGCGATCGGGGCCGGGGCCACGGTGGGGACGCACTTGTTCAACGCGATGCGACCCATCCACCACCGCGAGCCGGGGCCGGCGATCGCCTTGCTGGAGGAACAACGCGTCACCGTCGAACTCATTGCCGACGGGGTGCATGTCGCGCCGGCGCTCTACCGGCATGTGAGCGCCAGCGTCGGCCCCGATCGGGTGTCGCTGGTGAGCGACGCGATGGCTGCGGCCGGAATGGCCGACGGCGGCTACCGTCTGGGGCGGCTGGCGGTAGATGTCGTCGACGGTAGGGCACGTATCGCCGGAACCGATACGATCGCCGGGAGCACCGCCACCATGGACAGGTTGTTCAGATTCGCGGTCAGACACAGCGGCCTAGCAGCTGATGATGCGCTACTGCTGGCGGTCCGGCAGTCCTCGATCAACCCGGCCGCAGCGCTGGGCATCCCGGGCGTGGGTCTGGTGGGCGGCGCCACAGCCGACCTTGTGGTGCTGGATACCGAGCTGGCAGTGACGGGCGTAATGCGTCGCGGGGAGTGGCTGAAAAACCCGCCGGACTAGGTGGAGACAAGCCTAACTCAGTGTGAGACAGTCTTTTCCATTTACCCTCGCAGCTTGCGGCGTGGAGCTCTGATATCTCATCGGGTCTGATGGCCTAAAGTGACTTCAACACCAAGAGAGAGTTGCACATGCTGGACACCTACCGGATCAAGACCACTTTCACCGGATTGACGAGGCTGGCAACGATGCCGGCAGCGGACAAACTGGCGGGCGTTGAAGCATACAAATTCTTTCAACGGATGCAGGCGGGTGAGCCGACCGAGACCGCAGAGGAAACCAAGGCCGTCGCCGACTATTACAAGGTCCTCAACAATCTGCTCTCGGTTTTCGATCTGGAGAAGCTCTATATCCCGCCGATGCTCGATGCATCGAAAGGCCTCTACGACAACCAGTTGTTGATCGAGAAGGCAGTACTGCAGGAGCTGAATTTGAAGGATCCACCGCGCTCCCACCTGCTCGACATGGGTTGCGGGCGGGGGAGGATCGCGCATCATTTCGCGACCATGACCGGTGGGCAGGTGTCGGGTTACAACATCGACCCCAACCAGCTGGAAAACGCCATCGACTGGGCGGAGAGGTCCGGCATGAGTGACCGACTTCATTTCAAGTTCGGGGACCATCATCAGCCCCTGGACTATGAGTCTGAAATGTTCGACGGGTGTTTCTCTTTTCAGGCCGTCTGGCCCTTCTTCAAGAAGGAAGAGTTGGACGCACATGCGCGGGAGATGTACCGGGTGCTCAAGCCGGGAGCGCGCTACGCCTGCTCGGAGTACCTGCTGACGCCCCACTTCGATTGGGACAACGAAGAGCATGTGGCGTTGCACAAGCTCTTCCTCCCGACGCTTGCCGCGACGCAATCGATGTATCCCGCTGACGTCTGTGCCGCACTGGAACGAGCAGGTTTCCGCATCGAGGTGTCGGCGCCATCCAAGAGTGAAGCGTGGCCGCTGTGCGAGCAGAAGACCGCGCTGATCCGTAGGGGAGGGCACGTGGTCAAGGCGCTGGCTGCGGCGCGTGTCGCACCACAGTGGGCGACGGAGTCGCTCGACCTTCTGCAAAAGGGCGGGCAAGCCTGGACCGACGCCGAAAGAGCCAAGATCGCCGACCTGAACTGGAGAATCGTCGCCACGAAGGTGTGATGAGAACCGCACGTCAGTGAAAGGACGGCGCCGTGTTCTTGCTGGATCGAGCACCGTTTTTGCGTTCGAGGTGAGAAGGTGTAATCCACATCTGACCGGAGGTCTGCCAACCATGAGTGAGCGTCCAAGTCGACCCCGACGGTCGAAGGCACCTGCGAAAACACCTTCCACACCGCGGGCAACTCCGCGCACCAAACCAGCCGGTACGGCCGCCGATACTCGTCAGGTCAGCGTCGGCACCGATGCGGCATTCGCCTCCACCCCGGGCGCCGCCCGCACCAAGCGCGCGCTGCGCAACATCTCCGAGGTACGCCACTTCTTCCGGACCAACGACGTGCCGATCTACTTCGTCGGCGCGACACCGTTCAATCTGCTCGGGCTCGACCGCTGGGTACGCAATTTCTCCTACGTCTCCTATTACGACGCCTGGGATGGCGCGCACCCGCGCGTCTTCACCCCGACCAACAAGCCATACCAGGAATTCGACAGCGGCGAGGCAATCAACAACTGGCTCCTGACCAATCCCGAGGTGCGCGCTTACATCAAAAGCGACACCCCACGCGGTGTGCGCCCGAAAGTGGCGATGGTCTTCTTCGATAGCAAGACCGAAGAAATCTGCACCGAGCTGGGTTACGACCTGATCTTGCCGCCAGCCAGCCTGCGCGACCATCTGGACTCCAAGATCGTTACCACCCGGCTGGGGACCGAAGCCGGCGCTGCCAGCGTTCCGCACGTGCTGACCAAAGTCGACGACTGGGCGGGGCTGCGCGCCGAAGCCGACAAGGCCGGCCTCGGTGACGAACTCGTTGTGCAAACACCCTACGGCGATTCCGGGAAGACCACGTTCTTCATCTCTTCTGAGGCCGACTGGCGAAGGCACAGCTCGAACATCATCGGCGAGGACCTCAAGGTGATGCGCCGCATCAACAACCGTCCGGTGGCCGTGGAAGCGGTCCTCACCCGCTGCGGCACCATCGTGGGTCCGTTCATGACTGAGCTCATCGGCTACAAAGACCTCACACCCAATCGCGGCGGCTGGTGCGGCAACGAAATGTATCCTGAGGTTCTCAACCCCGAGAATCGCCGCGCCGCAACCGAACTCGTCCGACGCCTGGGTGACCGCCTCAGCCAGGAAGGCTACCGCGGCTTCTTCGAGGTCGACGTCCTCTTGGACACCGATACCGGCGATGTGTATCTCGGCGAACTCAACCCTAGGATCAGCGGGGCGTCGTCGATCACCAATGTCACGGCCGGCGCCTACGCCGACGTACCGC
>JAGQTR010000543.1:15312-15527 GCA_020438915.1 Mycobacterium sp. | reverse complement strand
ACCGACGCGCCGCCCGTCCACGGAGATGCTGAAGCGGTTGGTTTCGGCGGTGACCTCGGTGGGGGCACCAGTTCTGTCGGAAGTCATGGCTCCATCTATACCTCGGGATTGGCGCGGGGTCGCAGGGTAGCGCGGGGCAGTGGCGGTGCGGGTAGCCGCGCCACCGGACCGCGGTAGCCTTCCACGGCGCCAAACCGGGCGTCGTGGCTCTGCCA
>JAGQTR010000543.1:0-15278 GCA_020438915.1 Mycobacterium sp. | reverse complement strand
CCGACGAAGTTCCACCACATCACGAGCTGTTCATCGAACGGCGCGCCGCCGAGCAGTACCGCTCGCGCCGGCACTGAACCGCGATTGCCCAGATGCAGTTGTCGATGGCCGGGACTCTGATAGGCCAGGTCGGCGACCGCGAGCTCCGAACCGCATGCGCTGATTTGGCCCTGGTCGAGCAGCACACCGTGCTCGAAAGTGTCGTCGACGTCCAGCGTCACCTCCGCTCCGGGTTCGAGGTCGAGCTGAGCCCCGAGCAGCGGTGTGAACGTGTGCACCGGCGAGCTTTCACCATCGAGGTCGCCAAGGAAAACCCGCAAGGTTGCGCCGCCTTGCGAGCGAGGCTGCGGGCGGTAGTGGGCGAAATCGCGATCGGCGTCGCGGGCGGCGCCGGGCAGTGCCACCCACAGCTGTACCCCGTGCAGCACCTTGGTTTCAGCGGTGGAAACCTCCGAATGGCAGATACCGGCGCCAGCGGTCATCAGATTCAGCTCACCCGGGCGGACCTGCGCGTGTACGCCGGCGCTGTCGCGATGTTCCACCTCGCCGCTGAACAACCAGCTCACCGTCTGCAGTCCGGTGTGCGGGTGCGGCGGCACATCCATTCCGGTTCCGCCGCGGACATCGTGGGGTCCGTAATGATCGGCGAAGCACCACGCACCGATCAGCGAGCGTTGCCGCTGCGGAAGTGTGCGGCGGACCCGGATTGCCCGGGGACCGCCCAGGGGCACCTCACGCGGATGCAGGACGCCGCCGAATGACGATGCGGTGCAGTCGACTTCGGTGGGGGCGACGTCGGTGTTGCTCATCTCCACACAGTAGTCGAGGAGGAGCCGCGGCGGCTCGGACACCCCCAGGATGGCGGACTCCGGTTAATGAGCCGAACGTGTCAGGGCAGTGCGTCAGAGAAAGCCCCGAAATGTAGAACGCGGCCGTAGAACATTGGGTGGTGTGAGTGAAGTGCCCATCCGATCTCTAAACCAGGAGACGTGGTGTTCGGCGGCAAGAGCTCCCGCGCTCACGGCTGCGGCTTGATCGAAAACTTGGATGCGGTCGCCGAGCTCGCCGCTGAGCAACAGCAGGTATCTTCATGCAGTCACGCAGTCTCGGCGTAGTACACGCGGCGTTCGCGTACCGGGTATCCGTTGCGTTCGGCCAGTGACTTGAGTTGCCGCAGAGCGAATGTTCGCCCGCGGCCGGCCTCGGGTACGTAGATCCCGGCCCACAGCCCTTCCGCGCGGGGAAGCTCGCAGGCGTCTCGGGCGCACATCCACCGGCGGGGGCACGAACGGCAGATGACTTTCGCCGCGTCGTCGGCGGTGGTGGTCCAGCGCTCGGGTTCCCTGGTGCACTCGCCGATCGGCGGTTCGTCGTGTGGAAATGCGCTCATCGGTATCGCTCCCTTATGGGTCGGGCGGCGTGTTCGCCGCGGCGCTGCAAAACGTAGCCGACGAACCGTAGCGATGCAACAGTTAGCGCTACGGAAAGCGCGGCCGAGGGCGCCGACAGCGGACCCTCGTAGGTCTTCTCGATCAAGATCCAGGGGCCATAAGCAGGGATTTTGAGAGATTCGGCAGCAGGACCGTCGAAGCTGCGGAACTGTAGTGATTCCGTAGCGTCGACGCGGTTTCAGAACCCGAGACGGTGTAACTTTGATGGAGAACCGTCGCAGTTCGCCGAGCGGGCCGAAGCAGCGCCTTCGCCTGTCGGTATGAGGTTCGCGCCGATCCGACCAACAGCACGAGGAATCGCGGTAGATGACCAACGCGGAGTCGATCGACGAAGCGAGTACTGCGCCCGATCCCGGAATGGTCAGAGCGGGGGCCGCTGCGGCGGCCCGGCGACGCGAACTGGATATCAGCCAACGCAGCCTCGCTGCCGAAGGGGTCATCAACGCCGGCGCGCTGATCGCGTTCGAGAAGGGCCGAAGCTGGCCCAGACAAAAGACCAGGGCAAAGCTCGAGGAAGTTCTGCGGTGGCCGCCGGGGACGATCACGAGGCTGCGCAGCGGCGAACCCGTGGTGCAAGCCGAGTCCGCCGCGGGGACGCCGACGGACGCGAGCGCCGATGAGGTGTCGCTGATCGCCCAGGCGGTTGTTACCGCCGCAGGGACACTCGACTCAGCGATTGCGTCGCTGCCGCCGACCCACGACCCAGCGTTCACCCCCCGGGTGACGGGGATTCTGTCGGACCTGCGGCAGCTCGAAGCGGTGGCAGCACGAGCGGCGCGGATCGGTCAGGTGACGCCCGCTCTGATCAAGGCGCTCGGTACGGTGCGCAGTCTCTACGACGGCCTGATGGTGCGGGCGGCCGGTGCACCACATGCGACGCTGGGACAGCGGCTGTATTTCGCACGCCGCGGGGCGAACCTCACGGTCCTCGAAACCGCCCAGGCCGCAGGCGTTTCCGAGAGCGCAATCCGGCAGGCCGAAGCCGAGGAGCCGGTTTCGGGCGCCGAGGTCGCCGCCATCGAAGGGCTGGTCGACCAGATCGGTTGAGCGCAGGGCCTCAGCGCCGTTCGCGCACCCGGTCATCCTGCCTCGGCAGGTGCTCGGCCAGCGCGGCGCAAACCTCCAGAAACCGCTGGCGGGTGACGCGCGACAGCTCTTGCGTGCCGTCGATGACGCCGCCGGGCCGCAGCTGCCGATCGAAAGGTACCTCGATAACGAGCTGGCCCTGGCTGGAGAATTGTTGCGCCAGAATCGTTCTGGTGCGCTTGTCTGCGTGACCATCGGAGTCGTTGAAGACGACGATTGTCCGCTTCAGCAGTCCGGACAACCCCCGCGCTGCCAGCCAGTCCAACGTCTGCCCGGCAGCGGCCGCACCGTCCACCCACGGTGTGGAAACCACGACAAGCGCGTCAAGGTCTCGCAACACCTCCTGGGTGACAGGGGTATCCACTGTGGAGCTGCAGTCGACGACGGAGATCGTGAAGTGGCGATCGAGGCGGGCCGTGGCCTCCCGGTAGATTGCCGGATCCAGCACCCGCCGCCGTGCCGGCGTCGCTTCACCGGCCAGTACGAACAATCCGGCGGCGTTGTGGCCGAATCGGTTTCGGACGTCGGCGAAGGTCTCCAGGTGCTGGTCGCTGGCGAGTTCCCAGAACGAGCCTTGCGTTTTCGGGTCGACCCGGCTTCCAAGCTTCCCGAACGCGGTATCGGCGTCGACGGCGACCACGCGGTCATCCTGACGCAGCTCGGCGAGCACCGATCCGATGCAGGCCGACACCGTCGTCTTGCCGGCGCCGCCCTTACCCATGACACCGATCTTGAAATGGCCGCGCAGTGGGCCACGGATCTTGGCCTCCAACCCGGCCAGGTGGCGCTCATCGGGTGAGGGTCCGAGGTTGACCAGCCCGAAAGTGGCTTTGTAAACCGCCAATCGCCAGCCACGTCCCGGCACGGCTTTGCGGACCGGCACGAGGTCGTCCGCGCGGATTCGCTCGGCGTAAGACATCGGCTGTGGGGGTGCCTGACGCCCGGGCGACGGATGGGCGGGCCAGGACGTCCCACCGTGATGCTGCGCCGGACCCGGGTGTGCACGTTCTCGACGCAACGCATCATCGCGGTCGGTCACAAAGCGTCTCCTCCGGAGCGAACTCAGGCAGTTTGCTGCCCCTCAGCATCCGCCAGGCTAGCGGGCCAATGGACCGAGCAAACTCTTGGCGGGTCACATCGGCGGCCCGGACAGTATCGCCAGGGTCGACCTCAGGGAGGGATCGAGGTGGCTGTGGAGGTGGCCGGCAGACTGAACAGGTGCAGCGTCTCCCAATCCTCGCGGTGCGGTGACGAACCCGCCTGGGCCGGTATACCGGCAGTTCAACGAGTACTTAGCACGGTTACACACCAACTCAGGCACGCTCGGCGCAACCGGCGGAATTCGCGCGAGCGTGGTGTTTTGCCGCTGGTACGCTGCCACCGGAAAGGGGATGTTCGCATGGGTGTGTTCGACGGTCCTGACTACGTCGGCAAAGAATCCGACGATGTGGTCGATGGCTTCGGCGGCCCCTGGGGGTCGATATTCTCGCCACCGAGGCCGCCGCGGTGATGGCCAGCCGGCTCTGCGGAGGTCGTGAGCCCACCCACTACGACGACGTTGTGGGCGTCGAAATCACCATCGACGGCATGTTGGTCATCGCCGACCGTCTCCATCTGGTGGACTTCCCAACGTCTCTGGGGATTCGGCCCAACATCCCTTACGAGGACCAGCGCACACTCGTGTGGGACCAGGTCGCCCGCGACTTGACCGCGCAGGGAATCCTCACCCCATTTGGTGACCCACACCCCGAGGTGGCGGCAATGGTCGACGCTTTGAGTCGGCCCGACCGCACGTTGGACTGCCGTTGGTGGCGGCGCGACGCCGGCGACAAGATGGTGCGCTTCGCCGTGTGTCGAAAGGGAGGGCGCCACGTCGTGGCGGCACGTGATGAGGACATGCTCGTGCTGCAACGGGTTGCTCCGCAGACCGGCCTGGCGGGCATGGTGAACGTCGTCATCGGCAGCGCCACCCCCGCGAACGTCGAGCCGCTCACCGGTATCGCGACGAAATTAGCGGAGGCCCGCACAGCTGAGCAATTGAGTACATTTGGCCTGCCCGCATCGTCGGCTCGGATCTATGCCGAGGCGACGTCGAAGCCCGACAGCTGGGTCGAGATCACCGCCAGCGAACGGCACCCTGGGGGGACGTACTCCCACGCAGGTGTGGGTGCGGGGGTGCTCGACTCCTCGGTATTCGGCAGAATTGTGTCGATCCCGCGGCGGGTCAACGGTGAGCTTTACGGCAGCTTCCTGCCGGGTACCGAAGACAACCTCCAGCGGGCGCTGAACGGATTGGTGGAGTTTCTCCCGTCCAGAGCGTGGTTCGACCACAAGGAAGTCGTCGACCATGGCGAACTTGGCGTTGTGCACTAAGACTGAGAAAGGCGGTTTACGGTGACTTACCCTCCGCCCGGCGCTCCACACGATGGAGACCACCACGAGCTGGCGGGCCTGGACTTCAGCGTCCGCGGCGAGGACGCGGGAGAGCCCGATCTCGGCGCGGTTTTGGGCGAGTACAGCGACGACGCTTCCGGTGATGATCCCGCGGGGCCGACGTTCACTGTCGCCAACCCGCCCGGAACGGTGACGGTGACTGCCTCGATGGACGGTCACGTGCATCAGGTCGATCTGTCGCCCATGGCGACCACCCTGACCGAGTCGGTCCTATCCGAGGAGATCGTGGTCATCGCCGGCCTCGCTACCCAAGATGCCAGGTCGGCCCAATACGAGTACATGCTCGATGGGATGCGAGAACACGGACACGACAACGTGACCACCCGCGATTTCCTGAACCGTGATCTGGATCTGCCCACCCCCGAACAGGCTCGGGCTGCTCGCGCCGAGTTGTTCGCCGCGCGTTACGCAGGTGAAGAATGACCGAACATCTGGCAAGCGTGTTCGGCACCGCGGTCGGAATGCTGCCAACCGCGCAGGCCCGGTCGTTGGAACTGTTCTCCGAAATCACCGACCGTGACGAAACCGCTTGTGACGCTTGGGTGGGACGCATCCGCTGCGGTGATACCGACCGTGTCACGATGTTTCGGGCGTGGTACTCCCGGAGCAACTTCGGTCAGCTCGCCGGGGCCGCCGAGGTATCGATGAACAGTCTCGCAGCCAGGGTGCCGATCGGTGGCCAATACGGTCATATCACCTATCCGGTGACCTCCCCACTTGCCATCACAATGGGTTTCGCGGTCAGAGAGGCGGCCGAGGGCAACTTCGTCGACGCGATGGAAGCGCTAGACGGGGCCCCAGCGGCAGGTGCTGAGTATCTGCTGGCCTGGGTGAAGGCCGTCGTCTACGGTGCGGCACAACGCTGGACCGACGTGATCGACGAGGTTCGGGGAGCAGGTGCATGGCCGGACAAGTTCCTGGCGGCTGCGGCCGGGGTGACCCACGGCGTGGCCGCGGCCCACCTCGGGCTGTTCACCGAGGCTGAACGCCGCCTCATGGCATCGAATTCGTCGCCCGCAGGCGAAGCCTGCGCTCCGGTGATCGCCTGGTACCTGGCGATGACCCGTCGGGGCCAGGGCAACGAGGAGGCGGCCCTTGCATTGCTCGAATGGCTGCAGGCTACCCATCCTACTGCGGAAGTATCTGCAGCGCTTAGAGATTCATCGTTCCGACTGGATACGACGACGGCGGAGATCATCGCTTCGCGTCGTGATCCGTGGGATCCGTCCAGTGTTGAGACGGACAACTCCGGCAGGGACCGACTGCTGACCGACGCGCAATCTGAACTCGACCGTCAAATCGGCCTGAACCGAGTCAAGGAACAGGTGGAGCGCTATCGCGCTGCCACCCAGATGGCGAAGGTTCGTGCTGCGCGTGGGATGAAGGTCGCCCAGGCGTCTAAGCACATGATCTTCACCGGTCCGCCGGGCACGGGTAAGACGACGATCGCGCGCGTTGTCGCCAATATCCTCGCCGGCCTCGGCGTGATCGCGGAGCCGAAACTCGTTGAGGCGTCACGCAAGGACTTGGTTGCCGAGTACGAAGGGCAGTCAGCAGTCAAGACCGCGCGAACCGTCGACCGGGCGATGGGCGGCGTGCTTTTCATCGACGAGGCCTACACACTGGTTCAGGAACGCGACGGCCGAACCGACCCGTTCGGCACCGAGGCGCTGGACACCCTGTTGGCCCGGATGGAGAACGACCGTGACCGGCTGGTGGTGATCATCGCCGGATACAGCAGCGACATCGATCGTCTACTGGAAACCAATGACGGGCTGCGGTCACGGTTTGCCACCCGCATCGAATTCGATTCGTACTCGCCGGAAGAGATCCTCGATATCGCTAAAGGCATTGCTGCCGGTAATGATTCGAATCTGGCTGATGAGGCGGCCAAGAAGGTGCTGGATGCGGCGACGCTGTTGCGTCAGCGCACGGTGAACGGTAAGCCCGCACTCGATATCGCCGGAAATGGCCGCTACGCACGCCAACTCGTGGAGGCCGGCGAGCAGGCGCGGGATCTGCGCCTGGCCCGGTCACTGGATATCGATTCCCTCGGGATCGAACAATTGAGTGAGATCAGCGGCGAAGATATGTCGGAGGCGATCGCGTCCGTCCACGATCGTCTGAACCTGGGCGCGTAGACCATGGCGGGTTTTCGACTCACCACCAAGGTACAGGTCAGCGGCTGGCGGTTCCTGTTACGCCGCGTCGAGCATGCAATTGTTCGCCGAGATACGCGAATGTTCGACGATCCCATCCAGTTCTACAGCCGCGCAGTCAGCGCGGGCATCGTGATCGCTGCGCTCATCTGCCTGGCAGCCGCGCTGCTGGCCTACTTCAAACCCCTCGGAAAGCGCGGTGGGGACAGCCTCCTCGTGGACCGCTCCACCAACCAGCTGTACGTGGTCCTCCCGGACAGTGGTCAGCTGCGTCCTGTGTACAACCTGACGTCAGCGCGGTTGATCCTCGGAAGCAGTGGCATGCCGGTCGCAGTCAAGTCCGAAGAACTCGACGGGATGCCAAAGGGGCAGCCACTCGGTATACCCGGGGCGCCCTACGCCACACCGGTTTCCGCCTCGGCGGCGTCGCAGTGGAACCTGTGTGACACGGTGATCAAACCCGAAAGCGTCGCGCCGACTATCGATACGGCGGTGCTGATAACCCCGCTGGCGCTGGACTCGTCGGTCGGACCGATGCGCCCCGAACAGGGCATCTTGATCTCCCACGGGGGCCAGGATTGGCTCGTCACCGAAGCCGGCCGCCACGCAATCGACCTATCCGATCGCGCAGTCACCTCGGCCGTCGGAATTCCGGTAACCGCGCAGGCCACCCCGATTTCGGAGGGACTGTTCAACGCGCTGCCCAATGCCGGGCCGTGGAGCTTGCCTGATATTCCAAGCGGCGGTGCGCCGAACTCCGTGGGCTTGCCGCCAGAACTGCTGATCGGCAGCGTATTCAAGACCGTAACCGACTCGGGGGAGCAGGCCGATGAACAATATTTCGTGGTGCTGCCCAACGGTGTCGCGAAGGTCAACGACACCACCGCGGCTGCGCTGCGGGCCACGAACTCCTACGGTCTGATTGCGCCGCCATCGTTGGAACCGAGCGCGGTCGCTCGCGTCACCGAGCAGGTGTACGACTCACCCCTTCCCGACGTGGCGATGGATGTCCTCTCGCGCGAGCAGACCCCGACGCTGTGCTGGGCTTGGCAGCGCGAACCCGGCGACCACAGCCCGCAGACCACGGTGATCGCCGGGCGTCGCCTGCCGTTGCCCACCTCGGCGCTCAACACCGGAATCAGGCAGATCGGCGGCGACGCTACGGTGCACATCACCGGCGGCCAGTACATCCGCTTGCAGTCACCGAATCCCCGGTACGGCGAGAACCTGTACTACGTCGATCCGCAGGGTGTGCGCTATGGGGTGCCCGATACCGAGACCGCATCAAAACTGGGTCTGACGTCGCCCAGGACGGCACCCTGGCAGGTGGTCAGCCTGCTCATCGATGGTCCGGTGTTGTCACAGGACGCGGCGTTGGTCGAACACGACACATTGCCTGCTGACCCTGATCCGCGCAAGGTCGATACCGACCGGGCCCTCCCGGCCGGAGGCGGCGGATGACAACCCGAAAATTCACTCCGATGCTCAAACGCGGACCACGCCTGACCCCCGGCGAGGTCAACGTGAGCCCGCCAGATGACCTCGGGATCGACATCCCACCCTCGGGCGTACAGAAGGCGCTGCCGTGGGTACTGGGTGGATGCATGCTGGGCATGATCGCGATCATGATCTTCAGTGGTGTGCGCCAACTTTCGCCATACATGCTGATGATGCCATTGATGATGGTCATGGCCGCCGTCGGCTTGGTGGCCAGCGGTGGCAGCGGCGGCAAGAAGGTGCCGGAGATCAACGCCGACCGAAAGGAGTACCTCCGCTATCTCGCGGGGTTACGCACCAGAGTCACCACCTCGGCAGCCGCCCAGGTCACGTTCTTCAACTACCACGCACCGCATCCCGCCGATCTGCTGTCGATAATCGGCACCCACCGGCAATGGTCGCGGGTGGCCAATGCCGACTTCTATGCCGCAACGCGGATCGGTGTCGGCTCCGAGCCGGCCGTCGATCGGCTGTTGAAACCCGCAGTCGGGGGTGAGCTGGCTGGTCCAGCGGGTGCGCCGCAGCCACACCTCGAACCGGTCGGCCACATGTGGGTGACCAAGTTTCTGCGCACCCATGGTTTGATCCACGACTGTCCTAAGTTGGTTCAGCTGAGGACGTTTCCTATCATCGCCGTCGGAGGTGATCCCGAAGGCGCTGCCGGACTCTTGCGGGCGATGATCTGCCATTTGGCGGTGTTTCATCCGCCAGACCTGCTGCAGATCCGGGTTCTGACCGATAGTCCCGAGGACCCGGGATGGGCGTGGCTGAAGTGGCTGCCGCACATCCAGCACCAGTCCGCCACTGATGCGGCAGGCAGCAGCCGCATGGTGTGGACGCGGCCGGACGGTCTCAGCGACCTGACCGCACGTGGGCCGCATAGCCCCGATGCGGCACCAAGCGGCCCATACGTGGTAGTCATCGACTTGACCGGGGGTAGAGCGGGATTCCCGGTCGACGGCCGCTCCGGGGTCACCGTCGTCACGCTGGGGAACCACCGCGGATCGGCCTACCGGATCCGTGTGGACGCGAACGGCCAGGCCGACGACCGGTTGCCGAGTCAGACGTTCCGGCAGGTGGCCAGCCAGGTGGACGCCATGTCGCCGGGCCAGGCCGACCGGGTGGCACGCAAGTTGGCCGGTTGGTCGATCACTGGGACGATCATCGACAAGAACACCAGGGTGCAGAAGAAGGTTGCCACCGAGTGGCACGAGATCGTCGGCGCCCAAAGTGTCGAGGAGGTTACCCCCGCGCGTTGGCGGATGTTCCCCGACACAGACCGTGACCGGCTGCGAATCCCCTTCGGGCATGAGCTCAAGACCGGTGAGATCATGCACCTTGACATCAAAGAGGGTGCCGAATTCGGTGCCGGACCGCACGGTATGCTCATCGGTACCACCGGCTCCGGTAAGTCGGAATTCCTTCGCACGCTGATTCTCTCGTTGGCAGCTACCCATCATCCCGACCAGATCAATCTGTTGCTGACGGACTTCAAGGGCGGCTCGACGTTTCTCGGTATGGAGAAGCTGCCGCACACCGCGGCGGTCGTGACGAACATGGAGGAAGAAGCCGAGCTCGTCAGCCGGATGGCGGAGGTGCTCTCCGGTGAACTCGACCGCCGACAGTCCATCCTCCGAAAGGCGGGTATTCAGGTAGGCGCGGCCGGAGCGCTATCGGGTGTGGCCGAATACGAAAAGTACCGGGAGCGCGGAGCTGATCTCCCCCCACTACCAACACTTTTCGTCGTCATCGACGAGTTCGCCGAACTGTTGCAGAACCACCCGGACTTCATCGGGCTCTTCGACCGAATCTGTCGCGTGGGTCGGTCGCTGCGTGTGCACTTGCTGTTGGCCACACAGTCGCTGAACACCGGCGGGACCCGTATCGACAAGCTCGAACCCAACCTGACCTATCGGATTGCTCTGCGCACGACCAGTTCTGCTGAATCCAAAGCAGTGATCGGGACTCCAGAGGCGCAGTACATCTCCAACAAGGAGAGCGGTGTGGGATTCCTACGAGTGGGAATGGAGGACCCGGTGAAGTTCCAGAGCGTCTACACCGGCAACTCTTATGTGCCCACCGTGCTGACCAATAGCGACGACGAGGTTGCGCCGCGTCCAATTGACCGCACCGTTCGCATCCACCGCTTCACTGCTGCCCCGATCTTCGATGCGACGGTGAGGTCATGAACTCCGGTGCGCAAGATCAGAAGGTGTTGCGCGAGGTCGTTCTCAATCAGCTGACTACCGGGACGAGCCATGCCTACCGAATGTGGTTGCCGCCGTTGGTCGATCCAACACCTGTGAACGAGCTCATCGCCCGAGATTACGACCGTCGCACGCTTCGGATCGGGCTGGGCGTCATGGACGAACCGCGCCGTCACCGCCAAGAGGTGTGGGGCATCGATTTCTCCACCGCGGCAGGCAACGTCGCTGTTGGTGGTGCCCCGCAGACAGGCAAGTCGACGTTTCTGCAGACGCTCATCCTGTCGGGGGCTGGTTCGCATACACCACGCCAGCTGCAGTTCTACTGCGTTGACATGGGTGGTGGCGGCCTGATGTATATCGAGGATCTACCGCACGTCGGTGGGGTCGCGTCCCGCGCCGAACCCGACCGTGTGAACCGGGTAGTTGCCGAGGTGAAAGCGATTCTGCGCCAGCGCGAACAGACGTTCAAGCAGTATCGGATCGGGTCGATGGCCGATTATCGGCAGCTGCGCGAGGATCCCGACCATCCGGCATCGGCGGATCCATTCGGTGACGTATTCCTTGTCATCGATGGCTGGCCGGCATTCTCTGCGGAGTTCAACGATCTTGAGGCCGTGGTGCAGGACATCGCAGGGCAGGGCCTGGCCTACGGCGTGCACACCGTGATCTCAACGCCGCGTTGGACCGAACTCAAGGCCCGGGTGCGCGACTACCTCGGAACCAAGGTGGAGTTTCGGCTCGGTGATGTCAACGAGACTCAGGTGGACCGAATCACGCGCGAGATCCCGATGAACCGTCCGGGGCGCGCCGTGTCCACCGAAAAACACCACCTGATGATCGGGGTGCCGCGGATGGACGGGGTGCACAGCGCCGAGGCGCTGGTACCAGCGATCTCGGCCGCGGTTTCTGAGATCGCTGCCCGCCACACCGACGAGGCCCCGCGGGTACGGGTGCTGCCCGACCGGGTCTATCTGCACCAGTTGGATCCCAATCCCCCTGGCCCGGAATCGGACTACCGCCTCCGCTGGACCATCCCGGTCGGTATCCGTGAGTCGGATCTCACCGTTGCGCACAATCACATGCACGCCAGTCCACACCACCTGATCTTCGGGGCCTCCAAATCCGGCAAGACCACAGTCGCGCATGCTCTTGCGCGGGCAATCTGCGCCCGAAACAGCCCCGAACAGGTGCGCTTCATGGTCGCTGACTACCGGTCGGGCTTGCTGGAGGCCGTCCCGGAGACGCATCTGCTTGCGGCGGGGGCGATCAACCGCAACCACGCAACACTGGAGGCCTCGGTCAAGGCACTGGCGTTCAACCTGACCAAGCGTCTGCCGCCGGCGGATCTGACTCCGGCGCAGCTGCGCTCGCGTTCGTGGTGGACGGGCCCGGATATCGTGCTGCTGGTTGACGATTGGCACATGATTGTGGCTGCTGGCGGGATGATGTCACCGATGGCCCCGCTGTCTCCGCTGATTCCGGCGTCCGCAGACATTGGCCTGCACCTGATCGTGACGTGCCAAATGAGCCAGGCACACCGGTCCACGATGGACAAGTTCGTCGGCGCTGCCTACGGCGCGGGGACGCCGACGATGTTCCTGTCTGGGGAGAAGCAAGATTTCCCGTCACGCGAGATTATTGTCAAGAAAAGGCCGCCTGGCCAGGCGTTTTACGTGACACCGGATGGGAAAGAAGTGATTCAAGCGACGTATGTGGATCCACCGCAGGAAGAAGTGTTCGCAGCACCCTCAGCGCTTGGTTAGTATTGGTTTATAGCTCACCCAGCAAATGCTGGATGAACTGCGAGTGCCACTTTATGAGGGACTTCACAGCGCTCTCTCAGGCGTATCGCTGCGGGTCGACCGGCGGCCACAGGCATGTATATGTTTCGCGACAGTGAGGAGTGCAGCAAATGCAACCGTTAAGCCACAATGCAGGAGCTGCAAGCGTCGGCGGTCAGATCACCGCGAATGGTGCCCGCGGTTTGGCGATTGGTACCAGCGCAACCGCCGAAGTAAGCGCGCTCGCCCCGGCCGGAGCGGATGAGGTGTCGGTCATGGCGGCGGCGGCCTTTGTGGCCGAGGGTGTTCAGACCCTGGGAATCAATGCAATGGCCCAGGAAGAGATCGCCCGTGCCGGCGCCACTGTCGTCGAGATCGCCGGTGTTTATCAGGCCGTCGACGGTGAAAACGGCGCGACGCTGATCTGAGCCGGAAGTCCACTGAGGTTCGAGTGCATCATGGCTGTGCCGACGTTAGCCCTGCCGCCGATCTGGGGCGCCTTTCCCCCCGAGGTCAATACATCGCGCCTGATGGCCGGTGCTGGCCCTGCGCCGATGATGCAGGCTGCCGCGGGATGGGAGGCGTTGGCGGTCTCGCTGGAAGCGCAGGCTGACGAATTGACCTCGACCTTGGCGTCTTTGGCTCAACTATGGCAGGGAATGGGCAGCGAGCGGGCCATTCAGGCGTCGATGCCGATGGTGATTTGGCTACGGATGCTGTCGTTACAGGCACAGAAACGTGCCGTTCAGGCCGCGGCCCAGGCCAGCGCATACTCGACCGCGCTGGCGACGACGCCGCAGTTGCTTGAGATCGAGCTGAACCACATCACCAACGAAGTGCTCAATGCGACCAACTTCCTCGGTGTCAACACCATTCCGATCGGACTCAACGAGGCTGACTACGTGCGAATGTGGGATTTGGCGGCGACGGTGATGAGCGCGTACGAGGCCGAGACGATGCTCAACGCCACGTTTGAACCGATTTCGCCGCCGAAGCCCATCGTGTTGCCCGGAGCCGCGGAAGCTGCGATGGCCACGGGTATGTCCAGCGCCGCGTCGATGACGGGAAGTGCTGCGGTTCGCAACGCGGTGTTCACTCACGTCAGCGGTCAGGGAAAGGCCGACGAGGCCGCGCTCAAGGGCGGCCGAGCCCACCAATTCGCCGCCGACGCGGCCAACCAGGGCCGCTCGCAGCTGGGAATGCAGATGGCCTCCCAGCTCGGGTCCACACTCGGCCAGCTGCCGCAACAGATGATCCAGGGAGTTACCCAGCCATTCCAGCAGCTGAGCCAACCGCTACAGCAGGTTTCTTCGATGTTCGGACAGCTGGGTGGACTGGCCGGTGACAAGGGGGCCCAGGTCGGGATGCTCGGCGCAACACCGTTTTCCAATCACCCCGCGATCGGTGGAACGGGACCGGCAGTCGGATCGGGCATGGTCCGCGCCGCGGCGCTACCGGGAGCCGGAGGAACTGCTGCGCGCACCCCGTTGATGTCGAATCTGATTGGAAAAGACTTGCAGTCCAACCTGTCTCCGGTGGCGGTTGGTGCAGGGGCGGCGGCTGGAGCTGTAGGGGGCGGGCTGGCACCCGTAGGGGGCGGCGGCATGGGCGGCGGCGGGCCGATGGGAATGTTTGGGCAGCGCGGTAGGAGCGGCGGTAACAGAGCCAGTCGGAACGTGCCCGCGCCGCTGGAGCACGACCTCAACGAGGACGAAGAGGACGACTGGTGACGGTCAGCCATAACTTGCCGACCACCTGGGTCGGGAGGGCTCGCCGCGACGGCGAGAGCACAGGTAGAAAGAGAGAAGGGCAGCAATGAGTTTGGTGAACGCGGATACCCCGCAGCTCATGGCGGAGGCGGCGAACTTCGACAGAATCTGCGGCGAACTGTCGTCGGTCCTCGCGCAGGTCGAGTCTACCGCCGCGAGTCTTCAGGCAAGCCTCAACAGCGAGGGCGCCGGGGCCGCCGCGCAATCAGCGCTCCTTCGCTTCAACGAGGCGTCGAGTCAGCAGATCCGCCTGCTCAACGACATCTCGCAAAATATCCACACCAGTGGTACCGCGTACCTCAACACGGACACGAACAACGCTGACGACCTCGCGTCGCAGATGCAGATCAACTAAAAGACCACTGGCATAGAGGAGAACAGACGTGGGACAGATCGAATACAACTTCGCAGGTATTGAAAGCGGTGCGGGCGAGCTCCAATCCGCAGTGGCGCGCACGCTCGGGCTGCTGGAAGAGGGGCAGGGTTCACTTGCGCGACTGCAGGGCGCATGGATCGGTGACGGCTCGATGTCATACCAGGCCGTCCAGCAGCGCTGGGATGCCAACTCCGCGGAGCTGAACCACGCCCTGCAGAGCCTGGGGCACGCGGTCAGCAACTCCGGGTCCACCATGGGCACCACCGAGAACGGTGTGATCGGAACCTTCACTTAACCAAGACGGGTGCGTGGTGGGCGGGCCGCTCAGCAACAGGCACGCCCACCGCGTACGCCGCGGCTGCATTCCACAACCTGTGCGCCGCGACCTTCTTGCCACGACACTGAGAGGTACACATGTCGGCCGACTATGACCGGCTCTTCCACTCCCCGGATACCGTGCAGACGGTCGACGAGGAAGCTGAGCGTGAAACCCCGCCA
>JAGQTR010000542.1:279-4059 GCA_020438915.1 Mycobacterium sp. | reverse complement strand
ACAACCGTGGCAGCCAGTTCTACCTTGCCATGTACTGGGCGCAGCAACTGGCCGAGCAAACCGACGACAAGGAGCTGGCCGAGCACTTCGCCCCGCTCGCCAAGGCACTCTCGGACAACGAGGACACCATCGTGGCAGAACTCAACGAAGCGCAGGGCCAGCCCGCGGATACCGGCGGTTACTACTATCCGGACCGCGATAAGACGACGGCGGTGATGCGCCCGAGCAAGACACTCAACGAGGCGTTGGCGGCGGCCGGGGGCTAGACCTGCCCGCAAGGGATCGCCGAAGTTTTGGGACGCAGCGTCAAAAATAATTTGTGACGCGCGTAACATCTATCCGCTACCTGCCGATATAGGGCAATACCGGCTGTCATCGTCTGGGAGTAGCTATGCGTCTAGTTCTTGGTTTGTCGCTCACCGCGACAACTGCCGTAGGGGTATTAGTGGATACCGTCGACGGCAAGATCCTGGCCGAAGATGTTGTTGAGCTCGACTCCGCGCACGAGATGGCCAGTGCGGCCGCGCGCAGTGTGCAGGCCTTCGATGTAAAGACCGGGCACGAAATCGAAGGCGTTCGGATGACCTGGAGCGACGATGCTCGCCAACACGGCATCCGGCTGAGGACCAAACTGCGGCTGTCCGGATTCGAAACTGTGGAAACCGTGTCCCAAGACGCGGCCCGCGAAGGCCGTAACAAGACCGCTCGTCATCTGGCCCCACATCTGGTTCTCGCTTACGGGGCGGCCCGCTCGGGGCGTGATACCGACGAGAACGCACCCATCCTCCAGCGGTTGGCCGCCGGAATCCCCATCGATGTGGCCTCCTGGGTTCCCGTCGGGTTGGCCGACCGGATTCCCGTCCGGGTCGCGGCAGCCTCGGGTGTGGCTGCCGCGGCGGCGGTCGTGGGGGTGGGCCTCTACGCGTTAGCAGGTTATTCACCATCGGAACCGCCATACGTCTCGGCGGCCGAACGTTCCCCAGAACCGTCTGCCCTGCAGAACAGTCCGGTGTCAGCCGCAGCTCCCTCCGATGCAACCCCATCCGCGACACCCAGCCCGAAGGCCGCTGCCCAGCCCGCCACGGCCCCCACCGTGGCTCCCGCGGCCCAGGCCCCACCCCGCCCGGTCGCGGCGCGGCGGCCGGCAACCACCGAATTTCAGCCCGAGACCGTTTCTGCGCCCGAGACCACCACCGAGACCGTGTTGCATTCGACTCGACCGCTGACGCTTCCGGCCACCGCCGGGGTGCCGCATCTGCCCGCCGGAGTACCGGGCCAGCTACCCGCCCGGGTACCGTTCGGGATACCGGCACAGCCCGCCGCCGCACCAGCCCAAGCCGCAGTTCCAGCCCAAGCCGCAGTTCCCGGGCAAGCCCCCACACCCGCACCGGCCGCCGACCCGTTCGTTCCGCCCGCTCCGCTGCCGCCGGTACTGTCGAGCCTGTTCGGAGCCCTGCCCTGACCATCCGGTTCCCGCGGCGAATGCGGTAGTTCTACTCATCCGCGGCCATCCACAAACAGGCATGCTTGCGCCATGGCAATAAACCCACTCGGGCGTGATCGCGCCGTGGATGTCGTGCGGCTCGCGGCGCTGGTGGTCGTGATGTACGGGCACTGCGCGCTGCTGCTGGCCACCATCGACGGCGGCGGTGTCCGAATCGGCAACTTGATCGGCGAGGTCCCGGCAGTTGCGCCGATAACCTGGATCGTGCAAGTCATGCCGTTGTTCTTTCTCGCAGGTGGCGCAGCCGGGGCATACGGGTATCACCCCGGCACGCCGTGGGGCGCCTGGTTGTTCACCCGGGCGCAACGGCTGTGCCGACCGGTGTTCTGGTACCTGGGGGCATGGTCGGTGGGCCTGCTCATAGTGCGGTTGACACTGGGCGCAGAGTCGGCGGTGGCTCTCGGACGCGAGAGCGTGGCGTTGCTGTGGTTTCTGGGCGTCTACCTGGTCACGCTGGCTTACGTTCCGGCCCTGACGCGTCTGCGTACCGGCCGCGCTGTCGCGTCGGTGCTGACCTGCCTGATCGCCGCGGCCGCGCTGATGGATGTGATCCGCTTCGCCGTCGACACCCCCGAAGCCGGCATCGCCAACTTCCTGATCGTGTGGTTGATTCCGGTCACGGTCGGCGTGGCCTACGCCCGTCGGCTGATCGCCGCCCACGTCGCGCTGGCCGCGATGGTATCGGCGTTGGTCACACAGGTTGTGCTCGTCGGGTTCGGGCCGTACGAGGTGGCCCTGGTCGTCACCGGAACCGAAGAGACGTCCAATGTCTCGCCGCCCACCCTGATACTGGCGTTGCAGTGCACCTGGATGTCGTGCGCATTCGTCCTCGCTGCGGGTGCTATCCGGCGGTATGCCGAGCGGCCACGGGTCTGGCACGTGGTCGCGGCCGGAAACAGGGGAGCGATGACGCTGTACCTGTGGCACATTCCGGCCATCGCGATCGCCGCGTTGGCCCTGCACGCTGCCGGTCTGGACGCCTACCAGGTGCACGCTGCCGACTTCTGGGGGCTTCTTGCGTTGCGGGCGTTGGTGTTCTCCGCGGTGATGATGGTGCTGTTCTGGATACTCGCACCGCTGGAGCACCGCCGGTTGCCATGGTGGGATGCGCCGGCCGGCGCGACCGGCTCCCGCGCCACCGCCGCCGGTCTGCTCAGCTGCGCCGCCGGTGTCGCGCTGGTGGTGATGGCGAAATTCGGGCTGAGCGGTGCGCCGGGGTGGGCAACGCTCGGCTGCTTCATCGGGTTGGCTACCGCGGCCAGGATCAGCGCGGCGGCCAATTCCGGTATCAGTGTTACGTCGGCAGATGTCGATAGCGCCGGCGATTTGGCGGCGGCAGAGCGGCATACGACGTGGGACAGGGGCCGGCTGCGGTGAAACCGGTGGCACGAGTGCTGGTGATCACGGCGTCCGCCGCGAGCTGCGTCGTCGCGTTGACGGGGTGTACGCGCCACGTTGACACCCCGACACCCAAGCCCGCAGATATCGCGGCGCCGATCTCGCAGTTGCAGGTCGTCGATCTGCTCAGCCCGAATGTCAGCGGTCAAGACGGAAACCTGTTCGTCACGGCCGAACCCGACCGGTGTGGCGGTCTGGCGCAGGAGGTGGATCCACCCTTTCTCGACATGCATCGTCCCCTGGCGACTGACGGCGGTCACTGGACCACCAGTGACGGGGCGACCTACATCGAGGAAATGGTCGCGGTATATCGGTTCGACTTCGACCCGTCGAGCGCGCTCGACACCGTGCGTCGGGCGATCCAGACCTGCCGCGAAACCGCGCTCACGGTCACCACGATGCGTGGTCGCACCTACACCTTCGAGGTGTCGGCCGCCGAAAACCGGGGTCCGCAGGGCAGCGTCGGGTGGTCGCTACGCGCTGCTGACTGGAACTGCGACAACACGTTCGTGGCAGCCCACAACGCGGCAATCGAGGTCACGGCATGCGGGGCCGGCCGTGGCTTCGAGGTGGCCGAGTTGGCCGATGATGCACTCAAACGTATCGAAGCGCTGGCGAATACCACCGCCTGATCAGGGCACCCCACTGCGCTTGAGTCACCGAAATCGCAACCACGCAGCACCTCACTCGAGCTTTTCCTGCGCAGTTGCAGTCTCGACAACCGGTTGTTCTCCGCCGGGCAGCACCGCACGGGAGGTGTCCTTGAGGGCGACTCCGGACCGACCGAGCCGGCGGGCACCGGCAACAAGAGCCGCGGTCGTACGCGCCGCGCTCTGGTAGCCAAGACCGTCGGGCGGGTGGATGTTGGAGATGCAGTT
>JAGQTR010000542.1:0-242 GCA_020438915.1 Mycobacterium sp. | reverse complement strand
ATGCCGAGACTGTCTGCGACCGACAACCCGGGCCGTTCTCCGATGATCAAGATAAGCGTGGTGACCTCGAGTGCCGCGCCGATGTGATCACCGAGGGCTACCCGCGCCTGTGTCGCGATCACCGGCGGCGCCAGTCGATAGCGGCCATCGAACTCCTCAACGAGCGCAGCCAACAGGCCGACCCCATGGTCGACGAGTGCCCGCGGGGACAGCCCGTCGGCCAAGACGATGCCGATGTCGGC
>JAGQTR010000541.1 GCA_020438915.1 Mycobacterium sp. | reverse complement strand
TACGCCGCGGCTGCATTCCACAACCTGTGCGCCGCGACCTTCTTGCCACGACACTGAGAGGTACACATGTCGGCCGACTATGACCGGCTCTTCCACTCCCCGGATACCGTGCAGACGGTCGACGAGGAAGCTGAGCGTGAAACCCCGCCAGTCCGCCCCGATACGGTGATAGCACAGGATGGCTCACTTCCCGGCGATACGTTGCCGCCGCCGATGCCGATCGCCCCGCCGCGGGCTCAGGCAGTCCCGGCGTTCCCGCCAAGGCAGACCGAAGTCACCAGTGAGATCACGCCAACGCGGGTATCAGGACCCCAGCACGTCCCGAGCAACGAGATGATGCGCCCGGCGCACAGCCCGTTGTCCGCGGGTGCGCGCCACGAGCAGCACCGCCCGGGAACCGCAGCCGTGCCGCGTTGCGCACCCACCCCGGGCCCGTCCCACTACTTCACCGACAGTGAGAGTTATCGGCAGCCCGTTGGGCAGCCGGTACCGACATCCGCCGCGGCGATGGGCAATCATCGCGCGATCGACGCGTTGGCACATGTCGGAGTCCGAAGCGCGGTGAAGATGCCGCCGCGCCGCGGCTGGCGGTTTTGGATCTACCTCGCGACCCGGATCAACCTGGGGCTCTCGCCGGACGAGCTGTACGAGATGGATCTGCACCACCGCATCCGCCGAAATGCCCGCGACTCATACCAGATCGGTGTGTTCGGTCTGAAGGGTGGTGTGGGAAAAACGGCCTTGACGGTGGCCCTCGGCTCGGCGCTGAGCAGGATCCGCGGCGATCGCATCCTGGCAGTTGATGCAGATCCCGACGGCGGCAATCTCGCCGACCGGGTCGGTCGGCAATCCGCAGCCACGATCGCGGATCTGTTGATCGACAAGGAACTGCACCGCTACAACGACATTCGTGCATACACGAGCATGAACAGCTCGAATCTCGAAGTGCTGTCTTCCGAGGAGTACAGCGCGGCGGGGCGCGAATTCAACGACGAGGACTGGGCGGGTGCGACCGAGATCGTCTCTCGCTATTACAATCTGGTCCTCGCCGATTGCGGCGCCGGGCTGTTCCAGTCGGCCGCGCGCGGTGTCTTGTCGACCGTGTCAGGGCTGGTGATTGTGGCGAGTGCCTCGATCGACGGTGCCCGCCAGGCGGCGGTCACAATGGACTGGTTGCGGCAGAACGGATATCAGGATCTGCTGGGCCGTTCGTGCGTGGTAATCAACCATGTCGTTCCGGGTAAACCCAACGTCGACGTCGAGGATCTCGTTCAGCAGTTTGAGAGGCATGTATCACCGGGTCGTGTGGTCGTACTCCCGTGGGATCGACACATCGCTGCAGGTACGGAGATCCAATTGGACTTGCTGAGCAAGGAATTCGAGCGAAAGGTCGTCGAGTTGGCAGCGGCGCTGTCCGACGACTTCGACAGGCTCGAACGGCGTTGACCGAGACGGCCCCGCCCTCGCCATCGCCGAGTGCGGCTCCAAGCCGCACTTTGACCACACGGGTCACCATACTGACGGGTCGACGTATGACAGATCTCGTACTGCCGGCTTCCGCGCCGATCGAGACCTATGTCGACGAAACGGTAGCGGTGTTGGCCTCCATCCTGGAGGGCAGCTCAGCGGAGGCGTTGGCGGGCTTCGACTTCACCGCCCAAGGGGTTTGGTCCTTCGCGCGTCCCGGTGCGCCCCCGATCAAGCTCACCGAATCTCTGACCGACGCGGGCGTGGTCGACGGCGCGCTGCTGACTTTGGTTCCGGTGAGCCGCACGGAGCGGTACCGGCCGCTGGTCGAGGATGTGATCGATGCGATCGCGGTGCTCGACGAGACACCGGAGTTCGATCGTGCTGCGCTGTACCGATTCATCGGTGTGGTTCTGCCATTGGTTGCGGTGGGCGTCGCCGCGGTAGCAACAGTGTCGTGGGCCACCACCGGACGTAGCTGGTGGTGGGCTGTCGCGCTGGGTGTATTGGGCCTCAGCCTGGCAGGCGGCAGCCTGTTGTCGCAGAACCGCTACGGCAACCTCGACATTGCCGAAAGTCTGCTGGGCGCGTCGTTGTTGACGCTGGGAGCTGCTGTGGCGCTAGCGGTCCCGCTGCCACACGGGGTGGAAACACTTGGGGCGCCCCAGATTGCCGGCGCCGGTTCACTGGTGCTGCTTTTCGTGCTGGCGACGCGCGGTGGCCCGAGGCGACGATCGGAGGCGGCTGCCTTTCTTGCGGTCGTTGCGACGGCGGTGACCATCGCCGCTGTTGCGTTCGGGTACGGATGGGAGGGCTGGGTCCCAGCAGGAGCGATCGCCTTCGGATTGGTCATCGTCACCAATGCCGCGAAACTCACGGTGGCCGTGGCCCGGATCGCGCTGCCACCGATCCCGGCGCCGGGTGAATCCGTCTCCAACGACGAGCTGTTGGATCCTGTTGCAACAGAGGATACCTCGGAGGAATCGGAGACCTGGCGGGCGATCATCGCGTCGGTGCCCGACTCGGCCGCGCGGCTGACCGAGCGCAGCCGCCTGGCCAAGCGGCTTCTGATCGGGTTCCTCGCTGCCGGTGCGGTGATCTTGGCGGCCGGGTCGATCCCTGTTG
>JAGQTR010000540.1 GCA_020438915.1 Mycobacterium sp. | reverse complement strand
GCTGTTGTCCGGCGCCGCCGCCGGCGTGCCGGCGTTCCTGTTTGCCCGGCTCTTTGTGGAACCGCAGATCGGCCGGGCCATCGACTACGAGGACGGCGTCGGTGCCGCCCACGAAGCCATCGCGCACGCGGATGCGGCCGGTGGGGCAGCGGCACACAGCCATGGTGGGGAGGGTGGCGGGTTCAGCCGCGCCATCCAGATGAACCTCGGCATGGGACTGGGGGTGCTGGCCTTCAGCGTCGCCATCGGTGCGCTCTTGGCCGTGGTGTTCGCGCTGGCCTACGGCCGTCTCGGCAATATCTCGGCTCGGCTGTTATCGCTGTATGTCGCGGGCGGAATGCTGCTCAGCCTGTACATAGTCCCGGCGCTGAAATATCCGGCCAGTCCGCCGGCGCTGAGCCTGGATGAGACGATCCAGCAGCGCACCCTGCTCTACCTGTTGACGGTCGCGCTGTCGGCGACGCTTCTCGCGGGTGCGGTATACCTCGGCCGGCAGTTGTCGGAGCGTCTGGGCGCCTGGAACGCCACGCTGACTGCGGCGGGTGCGTACATCGTCGCCGTGGGCGTGCTTTTCCTGATTCTGCCGACCGTCGACGAGACGCCGGGCCCACTGGTCGACGCTTCGGGCGCCATCGTCTACGAAGGGTTCCCGGCCGATGTGCTCTATGAGTTCAGGTTGTACTCATTGGGCACGCAGATCGTCATCTACGCCACCATCGGCCTGGTGTTCGCCACGCTGGTGTCGCGGCTACTGGGCGAACGGAAGGTAGCACCGGTCGCGTGAGCGGGTACCGGTGACTCTGGGGTGAGTGAGGTCGTCCGGCTCACCCTCGCATCGCACGCGATGACCGACGCGATGGCAGCCGGACGGTTTCCCACCGACGAATCGGTGAACTCCAGGGGTCGGCGGCAGCTCGAGGCGGTAACCGCGCTCGGCGCTACCGGGCAGGCGTACTGCGGACCCGAGGCACGCACCCGACAGACCGCGGAATTGCTCGGCGTGCACGCCTTGATCGAGCCGAACCTCGCCGATCTGGACTTGGGCCGCTGGCGCGGCGATGCGCTCGGGGGGGTTTCGCCGTCAGAGTTGGCCATCTGGCTGACGGAGCCCACCGGTGCACCGCACGGCGGCGAGTCGGTGGTAGAGCTGATCGATCGGGTTGCCGGCTGGATGGGCTCGCTGACCGCGATGCGGGGCCGGATCCTGGCGGTCACCCACCCCGCAGTGATCCGCGCCGCGATCCTGGTGGCGTTGGAGGCGCCGCCGCAATCGTTCTGGCGTATCGACGTGGCGCCGGCCAGCCGGACCGTCATGCACCTACGCGGGCAGGCGTGGACGCTGCGGTCGGCTCCCTAGATTCAACCGGTCGGGATGAGGGCGAAGGCTTGGGTCACGATCGACATCAGCCATCCGGCGGCCGTTTGGCTGCGGTACTGCGGCCAATTCGCCTGCAGGCTGACCACCCACGGCTGACCCGTGCGGTCCACCGCGTACCAGCTGAACGTGAGATCGCCCGGCAGGTTGCCGGCTTTGGCCCCGATGTAGGGCCATTCGGTTCGGTCGAGATCGATGCCGGCGACAGCGGACAGAATGTCGGTCACCGGTCGGGCCTCGCCGACCGCGGCGGCCTGTAGGGCGGCATGCAGCCTGCAGATGTCTGCGGCGCTGCCGTACCACTCGGCGCCGATGTCTGACGCAGGCGTGTGGGTGCGGCTCGGATCCGGTTCGTACGGCCTGGAATTCGTCTGCTGAAGCAGCTGGACACGTCCTTGTGGCGTGGCCTGCTTCCACTGGTCACGAAGATTGGGCTGGCCCCAACCCACTGAGAATAATTCGTGCATGGTCGGAAAGGGCGTCATGCTCGCCGGATTGTGGTGTCCTGCGGTCACCAGCGCGTGCTCGATGGCACCCGGACCCAGCCGCGCGATCAGCAGATCCGTCGCCATGTTGTCGCTTGCCGAAATCATCTGCTGCGCGGCGTCGCGCACCGATACCTGGGCTCCGGGCGGCAGCGCATCGAACCCCGAGGAGCCCACAGCCTTGGCTTCCTCGGTGATCGTCAGCATGTCGTCCCATTGCAGGGTGTTCGCGGTCACCGCCTGCGCAACGGCAAGCAGCACATACAGTTTGAAGATCGACGCCAACGGCAGGGACATGTCGGTGTTGGTGCCCGCCACCTTGACGCACTGCCCGTCGGTGACCTTCGCGATCTGGTACGAGTAGCGCGCACCGGACTGGGTCAGCTGAGCGTCGATGTCTTCCCACTTCTCAATCACCGGCGGGTCGAGCTTCACCTGGAAGCGGTCGACCATACCGGCGTCGTCGGTGCGCAGTTCGATGGTCTGCGCGACACCGTAGGAGGTGAGCACATCCAGGGTGGCGTGTCCGGCTCCGATGTCGACATTTGTGACGGTGAACGGCCGATCCCACCACATCCGGTCCAGCGTGACCCCGACGTGCTCGACGATTTGGGGCGCGGCCAGCGTGCGGACGCCGATCGGACCGATCGGCCAGTCGCTGTTGAGCATGTCCATGGTCTGCTTGGCGCGCAGGCCCTGTGGGGTGTTGATCTGGATGGGCACGCCGTAGCTGGCATCTGACGGCGCGGGACGGGTAGTGGCGCATCCGCAGGCCAGGGCTGCGACGAGGACGAGCGCGACCGTCAGCTTGGCCGCCCGCCGTCGAGCCTGGACTGCCTCACGCCGAAGCGTCGGTCCCCGCAACGTCAAGCACAACTTCGAACTCCAGCAACGACGCACCGGTGGCGACCGGGTTGGCACGCTCACCGGCGTGCGCTTCGACTGCGGGCCCGGTTGCCCAGGCCTGAAAAGCTTCTTCGGAGTCCCACTGGGTCACCACGAAGTAGCGGTCCTCACCCTTGATCGGGCGCAGCAGTTGAAAACCGAGGAAGCCGGGCTGGTTGTCCACGGCATGGGCACGGTGGGCGAACCGCTTCTCCAATTCCGGACCGGCATTTGGCGGAACCTCGATTGCATTGATCTTCACCACAGGTTTTTTGCTGGGCATGGCAATCAGGCTACCGCGTGCCATCGCCCATGATGATCCTATGGATTCCGTTCCGGGTTCTGGCGCGATCGACCGCTCGGCAGCCGGGGATCTGCTGGTCCCTCGCGGCGGCAGTGGTCCACCGGTGGTGCTGGTCCACGGGCTGATGGGCCGGGGTTCCACTTGGTCGCGCCAACTGCCCTGGCTGAGCCGGTTGGGGGAGGTCTTCACCTACGACGCTCCCTGGCATCGTGGCCGCGGGGTGGCCGACGCGTTCCCGATCTCCACCGAACGTTTTGTCGCCGATCTGGCAGACGCGGTGTCGAGGCTCGGTAGGCCGGCCATCATGGTCGGTCATTCGATGGGTGCGCTGCACTCCTGGTGCCTGGCCGCGGAGCGACCCGAGATGGTTGCCGCCGTTGTCGTCGAGGACATGGCTCCGGACTTTCGGGGTCGAACCACCGGCCCATGGGAACCGTGGCTGCATTCGTTGCCCGTGGAATTCACCACAGCGCAACAGGTTTACGACGAATTCGGACCGGTGGCGGGCCGGTATTTCCTTGAAGCGTTCGACCGCACGTCCACGGGCTGGCGCCTGCACGGCGACCCGCGCCGTTGGATCGAGATCGCCGCGGAATGGGGCACCCGCGACTATTGGTCTCAATGGCGTGCGGTTTCGGTGCCGACGCTGGTCTTGGAAGCGGGAAACTCGGTCGCCCCGCCCGCACAGATGGCAACGATGGCCAAGACCGGGTTCCGAACGACCTACCTGCATCTGCCCGGAACCGGCCATCTCATCCACGATGATGCGCCAGCGAAATACCGGCAAGCGGTCGAGGCGTTTCTCTCCGCTTTCACGGAGAACGCCTGAGCTCGGCTCCCGCCGAAAGTGGCCGAATTCGCGCTGTTCGATAAGATACTGCCATGGCGTTGCGAAGCGTGTCGACGTTGGTTCTCGAAGGTGTCGCGGTTTTCGAGTTCGGCGTCATCTGCGAGGTGTTCGGCATCGATCGGTCGGCAGACGGCGTCCCCAACTTCGATTTCAAGGTCTGCGGACCTGAGCCGGGTAAGCCGCTGCGGACTTCGGTTGGGGCGACGATCATCCCCGACCATGGCCTCGATGACCTGGTGGGCGTTGACCTGGTCGCCATCCCGGCCATCGGCGGAGACGAGTACTCGCCGGCAGCTCTCGAGGCGGTCCGTCGGGCGGCCGAGTCCGGGTCGATCATCCTTACCGTGTGCTCGGGGGCGTTCGTCGCGGGTGCGGCGGGGTTGCTCGACGGCCGTCCCTGCACCACCCACTGGATGCACGCC
>JAGQTR010000539.1 GCA_020438915.1 Mycobacterium sp. | reverse complement strand
CTAGTCATAGGCATCAGGTCGGCGGCACGGATACCGTAGGGCACCCATTGAACAGCGCGACTTGCATCAAGTTCCCCGCGAGTGCCCCGGGCCTCGGAATCCGAGGCGCCGGATCATGCGTTGGAGATAACGGCGTTGGCGCGGTGCATCCCGTAGGGCACCGCCCCGAGGATTGTCACCGGCAGGTTCGCTCCGCTGGGGATGGAGTAGGTGCGTTGTTCGCCGGCGCGCGCCCCGGCGATTGCGCTACCCAGCGGTGACTGCACCGAATACACCTCGATGTCGGCGTCCTCAGCGCCGCGGGTGCCCAGGAGGAATGTTTCGATTTCACCGGTGTCGTCGTAGCGGATAGTGATCACCATTCCCGGTTCGGCGATGCCGTCGTCCGGTGGCGCTTCACCGACCACGGCGTGGGTGAGCAGGTCTTGAATCTGGTGGATGCGCGCCTGTCGCGCCGAGTACTTCGCGACGAGGTCGTCGTCGCGGTCCATGAAGTCCTCGGGCACTTCGATACTGGAACGCGAACGCAGCGCGGCAAGCTCAGCCCGCAAGCGGTCCTGAGCCTCTGATGTCATCCAAATACGTTCGGTGCTAGTCATTTTCGATGCTTCTTTCTATCGAGATGGGAGATGCAGTCCGGGTCGGACTACGTGATCGCAAATGCCGACGACGCTCTCCGTCGTTGACGAAAGGAGTGCGGGTCCGCGAGAGATCGGCGCCTCTAGTGGCCGGTTCGGCGCAACGGATTGAACGGGCGCAACGCTTCGGGCTGCTTGCCGGTGGTGATGTACTCCGCCAGCAGCCGTCCGGTCACCGGGCCGTGGGCTAGTCCCCACATGCCGTGTCCGCCGGCCACATAGACCCCGCGCGAGACCTCGCCGATCAGAGCGCGGCCGTCGGGTGTGATCGGCCGCGGTCCCACCCAGATGTCGCTGCGCTCGGCCCAGCGGACCCCGTCCAGCAGCGCACTCGCGCTTTCGACGATGGCGTCGACCCGTCGGCGAACCACCGGCTCATGCGGATCCCGGAACTCCATGGTGCCCGACACACGAAGACCACCTTGGTAGGGCGTGCACGCCACTCGGACATCGGGCAGGTAGATCGGACCGAGTATGGGACGGTCCACCGGCACGGTGAACGAGTAGCCGCGACCGGACTGCACCGGCACCGCGATCCGCCGGCCCGCCAGTCGGGATAGCCACGCTCCGGTGGCGATGACCGCTGCATCGGCCTTCACGCACTCCCCACTGCGCGAATACACCCCGACTCCGCTACCGCAACCGACAACGTCGCTGACCTCGAGCGTGCGTATCGTCGCCCCCCGCTCCACCACCGACTGGCCCAGAGCGTGCATGAATCGGCCCGGGTCGATGAAGCGCTGGCCATTGATGTTCAGTCCAGCAGTGATCGCCGCTGAGGCCAGCGGCACTTGTTCGCGCAGGGCCTCACCCGATAGACCGGTGGTAGACATCGACTGCCCGGCGTCTTCAAGCACCTTGAGCTCACGCATCATGCGCTCGGCTGCCTCGGTGGTGCGGAACACCGCTGTGATGGGGGCGTCAGTCACCGGCGCGTCGACGCCGTTGGCGACGAGCACGTCGAAGGCTTCCAGGCTTTCCTCGTTCAGCGGTGCGTTGGCCCGCACCGCCCGCTTCCACGAAGACCGACGGCAGTTGGTCGCAAACTGGACCAGGAAGCGGGTCAGTGCCGAATCGGCGGTCATCGGGATGTGCAGCGGTGCTGTGGGGTCGAACATCGAACGCAGCCCGTAACGAAGCACTGCCGGCGAGTTCAGCGGAATGGTCAGCGCGGGCGCGATGAACCCGGCGTTGCCCCACGAGGCGCCGGCGGCCACACCGGTGCGATCCACCACCGCTACCTCGACCCCGCGCTCCTGGAGGAACCACGCCGTCGACAATCCGGCGATACCTGCGCCGACGACGATCGCCGACCGCGGTCCGCCGTCAATGCGGTCGCCGTCGAACATTTTCCTGCCTCCATGGTTGGACTCGGGTTGCTGCCTCCATGGTGGCGTGGACGTACCTCGAAGCTGTTGCCGATTTCGGACAACCGGCCACCGCCCCGTTGTCGGTATTCAACTACGCACGGCGCCCATCGGCCGTACCACGTGCTCGCGGTGCGGTGTTCAGGCGTCGGGATCAGCAGCGGCGAGTTCGATCATCATGGCAAGCCGCTTTTTGGCGTCGTTCAGTTCCAAGTGGGCGATATCGGCCATTTTGCGCAATCGGTAGCGCACGGTGTTCTCATGGATTCCCAGCCGCTCGCCGGCTTCGGCGGGATCGCCCTGAGCTTCCAGCCAGGCCTGCAGCGTGGCCACGTACTCGGTGGCATTCGCGCGGTCATGGCGGCGGAGCTCGGCCACCGGACCGCGCTGCGGGGAACGACCCGCCCGGGCCGCCATTCGCAGCCGCTGCAGCAAGATGTCGTCCCAGGACTCGTCGTAGGCCGCCGGCGCCGCACCGGGGGGTGCGCCTTTGTGCAGCGCCAGGCACTCGTCAGCTTCACGGCGCGCGGCGGCCAGGTCAGCCACCACGGCCGGCCCGCTGATACCGGCGGTCAGGGTCGTCCCGTCGGGTAGGGCGGCCCGCAGACCACTGACCCAACGCCGGGCCGCCTCAGCGTCCTCACCGGGAAGCAACGTGTACACGGTGTTGCCTGCCAGCGCGCTGCGACCGGGCCGAGACCAGCCGAAGCCGGTGGTGGCGCGCTCGAATGCCACCAGCAGGGCGGCGTCGCGCTGCCCGCCGAGGAACGCCTGGACCGCGATCACCCGCAATGGACTCTGCGGTAGGCCAAGCCGGCTGACCGCGGTGCCGGCGTCGGCGGCACCCTCGATCAGCCGGATCACCAGTTCGGATTCGACTTGACGCTCCAGATCGGCGCTGGCGCGGGAGCGAAGCAGGTGCAGCGCCACCGTGCGGGCACCGTCGGCCAGCGCGGTCAGCGCGGCCCCCCGCAGCGGTGCAGAACACGCCACCCACACCGTCCCCAACAGCTCGCGGCCCGACCGCACCGCAACCACCATTCGTCCGGTCAGGCCGACTTCGGGGTCCTCGGCGACGAACAGCGGATCGTCGCAGGACGCCAGATGCTCGAAAACACCACGGGTTTCGAAAAATGCGCGCAGATACTCCGGGGCTTGGCGGCCGATGATTGTCTTTACCCGCGCCGGGTCGGCATGCTGTTGCAGCTTCGAATACGCCAATACGCGCGACAGTCGGTCCTCGATGGTCACCGCTCCGCCGGTCGCCTCCGCCAGGCTGTCGGATAGCGCGAACAAGTCCGTTGGGCCCCGGCCGGATTCGGTTTCGCGGCCTTCCAACACCAGGCCGTAGATGATTGCCGCCAACTCGCTCCAGGAAACCGCGGGATCAACCACCATCACCGCCACACCCTGGTCCGCGCCGCTGAACGCGGTGCCGTCATCGACGCCGCGGACGAGCACCACAACAGCCCGCGCCGAGACCGCCCAGCGCACCGCTTCCTTTACCGAGCGGGCACCGATACCGAGCAGAACGTCACCGACGACCGTGCGATCTTCGGTTACCTCACGCATGACGACGCTGCGCAACTCGGTGGATCGCAGTATCGGACAGAAACGAAGGCGGACGCCATTGCTACCCAACACGTTCACCAGTCGGTCTAACGTGACCACGCACCGCTCCCCACGCCGAACCGTCCCCACAGCCTAGCCGGGCGCGCACCCGACGATCGGGCGAATCACCTCCGCAGGCGAGCCCGAACTCGCACAAGTGGTCGCGAACGTCACTCGTAGGGCGGATACGCGGACTGCCGGAGAACACCCGCCAGGTGCAGTGCGTTGCGTGCGGCGGCGGCGGTCGCCGAGGCCACTGCCGAGGGAACCTCATCCAAGTCGTTGTAGTCGGTCGATTCCATGGCGGCGCCGTTCCAATAGGTGCACCCCTGGGCCGGAATGCTGAAGCCGATGTCGTTGAGCCCTTGAAAGATGTCGGCGACGCACTTGTGCGCGCCGTCCTCGTTGCCGACCACGCTCACGATCGCCACCTTGCCGGCCATCATCGGCCGGCCCTGGTCGTCGCTGTGGGAAAGTTCGGCGTCCAACCGCTCCAGTACCCGCTGCGTCACCGACGACGGGTTCCCGAGCCACACCGGTGTGCTGATCAGCAGGACGTCTGCTTTCAGTACCTTTTCCCGGATCTGCGGCCACTCGTCGCCGTCTCCCATGTCGGCTTCCACCCCTGGAGCGATGTTGAAATCGACACAACGAATCGCTTCGCACTGGGCGCCGTGGCGGCGCATCGTGTCGAAGACATGCTCGGCGATGAGGGCGCTACTGGATGGCGCGGGCGTCGGTTTGAGGCTGCAGATGAGCGCGAGAACGTTTTCAGTCATCTCCACCAATTACCCTGCGTCGCAATAGCCAAACGGCCCTGCGGATCACCTTCGCGCGACGCGACGGATGAGCGTCCTGGTGGCCTTCTCCAGAATCGCCTGGGATTCATCGGGCTTTCGGGCCTTGGCTGCTCGGCGTGCGGCGGCAGCGATAGTGACGCCATGGGCGTATCCGTCGACCACCCGCGGATCGACATAGGAGGAGCGGGCCACCGCGGGGGTATTGCCGAGCTCTTCGGCCACCTCTTTCATCACCGCGGCGGTTTCGCGCTTGATCGTGGTCTTGGTTCGCGGTTCCCTGGCCGCGGCGAACGCGGCTGCTGCCAACACGGTGCCGTGCCAGGTGCGCAGATCCTTGACGCTGTACTCGTCGCCGACGAGTTCTTTGAATCTGGCATTGAGGTCATCGGAACGGACATCGACCCACCCACCGGATTCGCTGCGGCACACCAAGAGTCGATCGGTGCGCTGCTCGCGTCGCATCAGGGCGCGCACCGCACGCACGACCTCCGGTTCGTCGACCTCGACGGTGCGGCGCACCCCGCTCTTGGCCGGATAGTCGAACGCAACGGCGTCCCGCCGCAACGTCACGTGCTCACACAACAAGGTGGCCAGGCCGTAGTGTTCGTGTTCCTCGGCGTACTGCTCTCCGCCGGCTCGGAAGTACCCCCGGTCAAGCAATTGCAGCGCCAACGCCAGCACTCGGTCCCGGGTCAACCCGCGCCCGGCCAGATCGTCGGCGATCTGTGAGCGCCACCGGGGCAAAAGCAGCGAAAGCTCCAGCACCCGGTCGAACTTTTCTTCAGCCCGTTCCTGCTGCCATTTCTCGTGATAGAGGTACTGCCGCCGACCGGCAGCGTCGGTACCCACCGCCTGGATATGGCCACTGGGCTTGGGGCTGATCCACACGTCTTTCCATGCCGGTGGAATGACAAGTTCCCTGATGCGCTGCGCGGTGTCCGGATCGGCGAGCAACTCGCCGTCGGGCCCGTAGTAGGCGAACCCTTTTCCGCGGCGTTTGCGCACGATGCCGGCGGAGTTCAGCCTGCTACGGGTCAACCGCACTGTCGCCCCGTCGGGTCGCTGCCGTCATGTGCCGGATTCTTACCCGCAGCCAGGCGCTTCAAACCCCGGGATGTTTGGAGCCGCCCGGCGGCGGTAACCGCTGTTGCCATGGCCGACGGACACGACGACGCTGCCTTTGACAGGCTGGTGT
>JAGQTR010000538.1:709-4007 GCA_020438915.1 Mycobacterium sp. | reverse complement strand
GTGGCGTTGTAGTTGTTGTAGATGACATCACCGAAACGATCCATGAAGTCGATGACGACGTCGGGGCGCATCCGGGAACCGGAGGCCGATGCGAAGCGCAGTGAGCGGCCGCTGTACTTGTCGAGAACCTCCTCGGGCAACTCCATGATGCGATCGAACATCACCGGCACCACGCACAGCCCGGTGGCGCGGTGCCGATCGACGAGATCGAGGGTCGCTTCCGGGTCGAACTTGCGGCGCGTGATGATCGTGCACGCCATGGACGCCGCGAGGGCGAGCTGTGAGAACCCCCAGGCGTGGAACATCGGAGCGACGATGACGACGGGTTGCTCGGTGCGCCAAGGCGTCCGGTCGAGGATCGTCTTGAGCACACTCGGATCACCGCCGGAATGCTTGGCGCCCTTGGGTGTTCCGGTGGTACCCGAGGTCAGCAATATCACCTTGCTTTTCGCGCTGCAGCGCTCGGGTTCCTGCCCGTCGTGTTCGGTGATCAGCTGCTCGACGGTCAGCGACGATTCCGGGAATGAATCAGCGTCGTCGGTCCAGGCCACGATGCGCGTGGTGTCCGGGCTTGCTGCCAGGGCCCGGTCCACCGTTTTGGTGAACTCTTCGTCGTAGACGACCGCGACCGACTTCGCCCGGCCATCTTCGCTGCCCTCCCGTTCCAGCACCTCGGCAAGGGCGGGGCCGGCGAACGAGGTGTTCAGCAGCAGCAAGTCGGCACCGATCCGGTTGGCGGCGATCAATGCGTCGACGAATCCGCGGTGGTTGCGGGCCATCAGTCCGATGACTTCGGGCTGGCCTCCGGGCAGCGCCTGCAGGGCGGCGGCGAACGCATCGGCACGACGATCGATCTGTCGCCAGGTCAGGATCCCCAGTTCGTCGACCAAGCCGGCCCGATCGCCACAGCGCTGCGCGGATGCGGCGAATCCGGAGGTGATGGCCATGTTCTCGCGTTGCATCGCCGCACCGATGCGCAGGTACTTGTCCGGACGCATCGGCGCGACGACGCCGGCGCGGATCAGTGTGGACAGCAAGCCCAGGGTGTGGGTGAGGGGATCTGTCATTGCCATTGTTCCAGCGCCGACTCAGCCCAGTACCGGAAGACGACGTTCTTTGGCCAGCTCGTCGAGGGCGCGCTGCATCACGTGGCGGACATGTGCGTCGACCTCATCGATGTCGGGGTCCGCGCCGAACTCCTCGATGATGTCGATGGGTGGTAGCGCCTTCATGGTGATCTTGGCCGGTAGCGGTACGTTGACCGGAAGGACGACCGATAGGCCGAACGGGAAACCGAACGAGACCGGCAGGATCTTGGCGCGGAACAACCGCGCGACCGGTCCGAGCGCCTTGGCCACGTCGGTTCCGCGGGTGAGGAACAGCTGTGATTCCTGGCCGCCGATCCCGACCGTCGGCACGATGGGCACCCCCGCGTTGAGGGCTGCCCGCACATAACCGGTGCGGCCGTCGAAGTCGATCTTGTTGGCGCTCAGCGTTGGACGGTAGACGTCGTAGTCCCCGCCGGGGAATACGACGACGACGCCGCCGGAGCGCAGCGCCTCGTCGGCATTCTTGTGGTTGGCGGGGATGAACCCGGCCTTCTTGAAGAAGGCTCCCGTCGGGCCGACCATCAACATGTCGTGACTAAGTGTGTACACGGGTCGGTCGAAGCCGAACTCTTCGTAGAAGCCGCTCGCGAAAACCGGAACGTCCATTGCGAACAGGCCGCCGGAGTGATTGGCCACGACCAGGGCGCCACCCGGAGGGAACGTCTCCAGGCCGCGTACCTCGGCGCGGTGATAGCCCTTGAGTAGCGGCTTGAGGAGGCTCATCACCCGCTCGGTGAGCACCGGGTCCCACTTGGTGATTTCAGACGGCGTGATCTCGGGTGGGTCGATATCTGTCGAGCTCACGAGGGTCCCTTCGATATAAAAATGAAACGTGTTCTAGTTTTCCGAGTCTACGCGGTGCTCGCAGCGCTGCGCCAAACCGTGACCGGCGGCACGTCCGTCACCGAAGGATTCAGTACCGGCAGCAGCGCGTCAAGGTAGTCCGGAGAATCGAATCCGGACTGTCATCACAGCCTCAGGCCCGATAGCACCTGCCACGATTCAGGCTAGGCGGGGAAGCTTCCGCGGCAGCGAATTCGTAGATTATGGGAGGGGAGCCTGATATGGCATTCGTGTACTACACCGCCTCAAGCTTGGACGGCTACATCGTTGACGACAAGGGCAGCCTGGATTGGCTGATTTCACGCGACATCGACTCCGGCGGGGCGTTCGGAATCGACCCATTCATGGAAACGATCGGCGCGCTGGTGATGGGAGCCGACACCTACGAATGGATCGTGGCGAATCACCCCGGCGAGTGGATGTACTCACCACCGTCATGGGTGCTGACCCACCGAGCAGGGATCGTCGCCGAAGGCCATCCGGTGCAGACTTTCGCCGGCGATGTGGCAGATCTGCATCCGAGGTTGGTTTCCGCTGCCGCGGGTAGGAACGTCTGGGTGGTCGGCGGCGGGAACGTCGCCGCGCAATTCGCCTCGGCCGGGCTGATCGACGAGATGATCGTCTCCTTTGCGCCGTGTTCACTCGGTGCCGGAGCCCCCGTGCTTCCGATCCGGTCGGAATGGACGCTGATCGAGTCCGCGGCGAACGGCGACTTCGTCTGCGCACGCTGGCGCCGAAACTGAAAGGGCCGATCCGGCCGGTGAACACGCGCGGCGTCGTAGGCTGTCAGCAACCTGGCGGCAGCGGTGACATCTCAAGCTGGACGGAAGGCGCGGCATGGGCCACTACAGAAGTAACGTTCGCGATCTCGAGTTCAACTTGTTCGAGATGCTGGCACTGGAGAAGGTTTTCGCGACCGGCACGTTCGGCGATCTCGATGGTGAGTCGGTACGTCAGATGCTCGACGAGGCGGCCAAGCTGGCCGAGGGGCCGCTGGCGGAGGCCTTCGCCGATACCGACCGTCAGCCCCCGACATTCGACCCCGCTGCGCACTCGGTGAGCATTCCCGCACCCTTCAAGAAGGCGTTTGGCGCCTGGCATGACGGGGAGTGGTTCCGGGTCGGCATGGCCGAGGACATCGGCGGGGTACCCGCGCCGGCGATGGTGGAGTGGGCGATCAACGAGTTCGCACTCGGTGCCCAGCCGGCGGCGTTCATCTACTCGGCCGGTCCGAAGATGGCCGATATCCTCTACGCGGTCGGCAATGAGCAGCAGCAGCATTGGGCGTCGTTGATGATCGAGCGGGACTGGTGCGCGACGATGGTCCTGACCGAACCCGACGCCGG
>JAGQTR010000538.1:0-608 GCA_020438915.1 Mycobacterium sp. | reverse complement strand
GACATGTTCGAGAACATCATGCACCTGGTGCTGGCTCGCCCGGAGGGTGCGGGGCCGGGCACCAAGGGCCTCAGCCTGTTCGTGGTGCCGAAATTCCACTTCGATCCCCAGACCGGTGTGCCCGGCGAACGCAACGGGGTCTTCGTTACCGGCCTCGAGCACAAAATGGGACTCAAAGCCTCGGCCACGTGTGAGCTGACGTTCGGCCAGCATGGCGTACCAGCCGTCGGATGGCTGGTCAACGACACCCATGATGGCATCGCCCAGATGTTCAAGGTGATTGAGTACGCGCGCATGATGGTGGGCACCAAGGCAATCGCCACTCTTTCCACCGGCTACCTCAATGCGCTCGACTACGCGAAGAGCCGGGTCCAGGGCGCCGATATGACGCAAATGGCCGATAAGAGCGCCCCACGCGTGACGATCATCCGGCACCCGGACGTACGTCGGGCGCTGCTCACCCAGAAGGCCTACACCGAGGGTTTGCGCGCGCTCTACCTCTACACCGCAGCGCATCAGGACGTGGCCGTCGCCCACATCGTGTCCGGGGCCGACGCCGCGATGGCCGGCCGGGTCAACGATCTGCTGTTGCCGATCGTCAAGGGCGT
>JAGQTR010000537.1 GCA_020438915.1 Mycobacterium sp. | reverse complement strand
TCAGACTGACAGCTAGCTGGATGATGATGATGAGGCGATCCCGACGCCCGAATATCAACTTGCCCATCGCCCCGGGCTGGCAGGACGCCGGGGCACGGACCCCGGAGTGGGCATATGGCGCGAATGGACCATGATGGTGCGGTTATGAGCACACCTCCACCACCCGGCTGGTACTGCAACCCGAGCGGTGCCCCCGGCCAACGCTATTTCGACGGTCAAGACTGGACGCCCCACCACCGCGCAGCGCCGACACCTACACAACCTCCGCTCGCTGGAATGAGCACTCATGCACTGCCGCAACCGGCTTACCTGTCCGCGCCACCGCTGCCTTATGCGAACGCCGCGCCCCCGGCGGTCGTAGTCACCGGCCCCAACCACGTGCTGCACGCCTTGCTTACCCTGTTAACGTTCTGGGCGTGCGGCGGTTGGGCCTGGGTCTGGCTCATTATCGCCTTATCCGATCGGCGCCAAGTCCGCATCGTGGCGCCACCCCCACCGCGGCGGTAGCCAAAGGATGCGATCGCCAGACCGCTCTTCGGGCATTTACGGATGAGGCAACGAAGGGGCGCTACGCGGGCATCTTTCATCAGGCAATGTGATCACTTGCGCAGCACGGTGGTCCCCTCCGTACCGTATGTACTGCTGATCATCTTGGCGAAACAATTGAACGCATCGATGCCGTGCGAGTCGCACCATCGGTTGGCTTGCCTAGCCGTGGTGAACGGGTCGGCCACAACGGTGACCCAGAAGTCATCGGTGCTGAAGCTGGTCCAGTCCGCCGACCACACCAGGCGGACGTCGTCGAAGCGCTGTCGGTACTGGAGATGGTCTCGCAGAATGTCGACCGTGGTCCAAGTGATGCCCTCGGCGACCAACCCGACACGCTTGGAGCCGATCTGGGGCACCCAGCGATCCTCGAGATAAGTCCGGACCTCAGGTCGGTCGCTAGCGGCCAACTCGCGCAAGGCGTTGGTGGCTGTACTCTCCTCGCTGCCGTGCGCCGGGGGAGCCGAATCCACCGCCGATAACGTGGACGACCCGGCGCTGCTGGACTGAACTGACGATGGTCCGCCGGAAGGGAACATCTCAACTTCGGCAGAGCCGTCAATCAACTCAGGAATACGCCAATACATTCCGGCGGGAAACACGAAGGTTCGACTCGTGGTTTCACCCGTCGGGATCGGTATTGGATCACGCTCCAGATCAAATATCCCAGCTGCGATATCGCGCTTCCCCATAGATGCGGTGACCGTCGTTTGGGCATCTGACAACACAGTGGGGTCCGCGCAGGTCGAGGATAAGTCGACATTCATCGCGAGCCCGTCAGCTGTGAGCTCCCAGGACATCGGCTCGACAGTCGGAGGGTCCGTACAAACGGGACCTGCGGGTCGGGTGTCAGCGGACCGGCTTGGCGACGCCGATGGGGGCGGAGTCGAGGTCAGGTTCGAGCGCGGAGCGAACAGGTAGTAGGCGATCCCACCGATCGCTACTCCAGCCACCAGGATGAAAGCTACGAGCACGACGGTGGCATTGCGTGCGCCCCCGAACAGCCTGTTAAAGCCACCGTTCTGCGGACTACTCATCCTGCCGTCCCTGGTCGGTCACAAAGTCTCCCTTATGCCGTTTCGCCGGGGTTGGCCACCCGTAAACATTTGGCCGAATTAGCGCGATCAAGCTGTACCTGCTGGATGGAAACGATCTGACCATTCTGAAGCACGGCAATCACTGCCGCGCGACAATACAGGCAGATTTGTCGAGCCTCCGCCTCCCGAAGGTCGAGGCCCGACGACGCGCTGTTGTCATCCGGTACGCAACCAACAGGTCACCCCGGCCACTGTGTCGAACATGCGGCCGATGTCGTTCTCCAAGACTCCACATACACCCTGGTGTACTTCATGGCGACCTCAGCGCACGACGAAATGACAGACGTTTCCATGCCCTCGCCAGTGGCACCGTTTCGCGGGCAGTTCCAATGGAGGTTCCGAGGCCGTCTCCCGGCATTTTTCTTGAGTCCAGGCGGGTGCTTCCGGTTAGGCTTTGCTATCTGTTGCCGACCAGGCAGGTCAAAGGGGGTGGAGTGACTCGGCACTGTGGCGTGTCGTACCGCTGATGATCCTGCAAGCAGATTGCGAGGTAACCGCCGTCGCGGCTCCGACGAGGTGCGGGATACGCGCGTGACATACGGCCAAAATCAGCCGGAGCCGTTCGGCGGTGACCCCTTCGGTTCCGACCCGTTCAGTGCGAGCTCGGGCTATCCCGCAGGGCAGCCACCGAAGCCGCCAGGCTGGGATGCCATGCCGCCGCCGCCAGAGGGCCCGCGCGGCGAGGTGAACACGCTGGCCACCCTGTCGGTGGTCTTCGCGGTGGTGCTCGCACCCGTGGGAGCAGTGCTCGGGCACGTAGCGCTTACACAGATCGCGCAGTCAGGTCAGCGTGGCCGTGAGCGCGCGCTGATCGGGCTAACCCTGAGCTACGTCTTCATCGCCTTGGCTGTCATCGCCTTGGTGCTATGGCTGATCCTTGGCAGCGGACCAGACGCTACGCCCGGCACCCCCGCCTCGACGTCCACCACGACAACCATGCCCACCGCAGCTGCGCCACCGCCACCGCGCACGACCGTGGTGACACCGCCACCGCGCACGACCGTGGTCACACCGCCACCGCGCACGACCGTGGTCACACCGCCCCCGAACCAACGGCCCAGGGTCCATGTGGAAGAACTGCAGGTCGGTGACTGCGTCGAGGTGCAGCACAATGAACCAGTACCTGGCGAACCGTCGGAGGACTACATCTTCATCTACCGCACCAGCTGCCAGGCCCGCGACGGGGTATTGCAGGTCGGTCTGATCACCTCCAGAGAGGATGCTTGCCCAGGGTATTCGCTGTTCAACAGCGAGAAGACGGTGTTCGCCTGCGTTTCGGACTTTCGGCGCTGACTGTTTGATGCCCACCTCCGGTCGACTTACTGGACCCGTCCAGAACCCCGAGATATCCCCCGGTATGCCGCGCTCCGGCGTTAGCTGTCACTGACTGCGGCGATGACTCGATAGGGTGGTGCGATGTATCCCGAAGGCAATCCCTTCGAGGCCCAGTCGGGCGATCCGTTCGGAGCGCCGCCGGTAACGGGCTTTGGGAGGCCAGTCGGCAGCGGGTTCGACATGGGCGCACCCATCGGGTTCCAGCAACCGCCGCCGTCCAAGGCGCCGCTAAACACCTATGCAGCGCTGTCCCCGATATTTGCTGTGGTGATCCCCCCGGCGGGGGTGGTGTTGGGACACCTCGCTCTGCCGCAAATTCGACGCACCGGCGAGTGTGGTCGTGGAGCTGCCATCGCGGGCCTGGTCATCGGCTACCTGATGTGTGTACTACTGATCGGCGCCCTGATTTGGTGGGCAACATCGGATACCGACACCGGATCAGAGTCGATGACAACCGCCACCCCCACGCGGGGCGCCCCTACGACAACACCGCCGCGGCCGTCCACGGTGACCGAGACCGCGCCGCGGCCGCCCACGGTGACTCAGAGCGCGCTGCGGCCGTCCACTGTGACCCAGACCGCGCCGGCCCCCGACGACTCAAGGGTCAAGGTGGGCCACGCCACTGTTCCGATCGGCACGTGCGTCGAGATCCAGCGGCGCAGCACCGAAAGCAGCGACGCGTTGGATCTCTTCGAAGTCGACTGTGAGCGGCGCGACGGCGTCTACACCGTCACCGCGCGACGCGGCGATCCCGACCAGTGTAGAACCGTCTACGTGGCAATGCCTGCCGACCGATCAGTGGCCGTATGTCTGGATCCGTACTAATGCCCGCGACAACTCCGGCCGTTCGAAACCGCCGCAAAGCCCAGCCGTGCGGAGGAGGTGGGGATGAATCAGCCTAACCCCTTCGACTTCAGCGATTTCGGTCCAGCCAGACAGCCGACTCGGCCCAGCGCACCCGCTGGATCAACGCCTGGGGCGGCATGGCCATCCAGCGGGTTCGACCCGTTCGCCAACCAACCGGGACCCACGCACCGCCAACCTCCGGGGGACGCGTCCGGTACGGCGACCGGACAGCGATCTTCTGCCGAGATGTTCGGCGACTCCGTCGCTGTCGGCAGTAACCTGCAGACAGCGGGCCCCCCGTTGAAGTGGTTCGCCGTCGCGCTGGGTCTGGCGGTACTGGGCCTCATGGTGGCGGCCATCGGCGCATTGCTAAGCGGTTCGCTGGCCACCGCGGTGGCCGGTTGGCTGCTAGCCGGCCCGGCGGCTATCGGGGCGCTGGCAATGTACACCCGCGTCGACACCCAACGGCGTACCGAGGCGATCTACTCGGCACCGGCATGGGCATCGCGGCTGTACTGGGCGGTGCTGGCAGTGTGTCTACTCGGAATTGCGATCGGTGCATGGCAGATCGCGCTGTGGGCGGGACACCAATGACCGCGCGCCGACCCCGATATCGCGGGTACCGCTGGATTAGTGCTGTGTTCCGATACTTGGCGGCGAGCTCCCTCATCGCGATCCTGGCGTTTACGTTGGCCTCCCCGACGCAAGCAATCACCAACACAGGGGGCGCGAATAGGTTTGGTGCCTGCCTGGCCGCTCAGAAAGACGGCGACTTGCTGTTGCTATTCGACGAGTCCAGCAGCCTGCAGCAGAGCGATCCCGGTGCGGCGAGGGTTCAGGCCGCAAAGCCGCTGCTGCAGACGCTCGGCCGCTACGCCGACCGCGTAGGGGCAACCCTTGATGTCTCCGCGGCGGGATTCTCTGATTCCTACATCCCAGAAGAAGATTGGACTCGGCTCACCGAGAGTTCAGCGGACGGAACTGCGGCGGCACTTTCGGGTCTCGCGTCGAAGAACGCGGGCATCGACACTGATTACTGGGCCGCAATCGACGGCGCCCGCCAGCAACTCAGCGAGCGCGGCGCTGACCGTTGCCAAGCGATCGCCTGGTTTTCCGACGGCAAAATCGACTTTACCGAGCGGCCAGAGTCGAAACCCTATGCCGAAGGCATAGATCTCAGCACTCCGGAGGGAGTCGAGGAGACTCGACGCCGCGCGATCGAGTCGATCTGCCGGCCCGGGGGGTTGGCCGATCAGGTGCGGTCCTCTGATGTCGTGATGTTGGGAATCGGCTTGGGCGCGAACACCTCCCCGGCCGACTTCGACGTGATGTCGGCGATCGCTACAGGACGTGGACTCGACGGAATGGATTGTGGCGCGATCACCACCCCAGTTCCTGGTGACTTCTATCCCGTGGCCAACATCGACGACATGTTGTTCGCGTTCGATTCGTTGAACCCCGACCCGGGTGTGGACTCACAAGGGCCGGTCTGTCAGCTTCAGGTTTGCCCCGAGGCGCGGCACAACTTCGTACTGGACCACTCAATTAAATCCGTGAATATCCTTGGCTCCGGCGGTATCCCGGGCGTCGTGCCCTACCTCATCGCGCCATCCGGGGAGACACTGGAACTGCCGAAGAGGGACGGCAAGTCAGATGTCGACATCGCCGGGATCCCGGTGGGCTACGAGTGGCAGTCCGAATCCGCACAGACTATCTCGCTGACCAACACCGGCGCCCCGCAGTGGGCTGGGCAGTGGGCGGTCGTCTACGTCGACACCACCGGAGAGCACCCAGACGCAGTGTCGCGGGTCAACATTCACATCACCACCGACATCTTCCCAGCGCTGACGGACGCGGATAAGGTGTCGTGGCGCAGCGGTCAGACGGTCGACGACCTAACCTTCGGACTGGTCGACGGAAAGGACGCAGCGGTGCCACTTACCGACTTGGCCGGTTCCGCGCGCCTTACCGCTTCGCTAGTTCCCGACTCCGGCGAACCGATCACCCTGATCGAGGCAGAGACGAAGGACGACATCGGCAAGCCGGCGAATGCCGATCTCACCGACGTCAACCCCGGCCCGGCAGTCCTGCGGATGTCGTTGGTAATAACCACGGCACCGGCCACGGACCCCCAAGGAGCCCTAGTCGCGCCGGGCACTCAACTGTCCCCGCAGAACGTCGAAGTGCCAGTACAGATTTTGCCTAAACTGGGCCTGCCCACTCCCGGAGAGCGCATCGACTTCGGTACGGTGCAGGCTTCCAAGGGAGCGACAGCGACACTGGCGATAACCGGCCCTGGATGCGCGTGGGTCACCGAGAGCGACGCCGTCACCGTCGCGGCTGAGCCAGACGGCATCGGTACCCCGCGGGTTACCTCGCCGACGAACACCGCTGATACCTGTCTGACGGTGCCGGCTGGCGAGACCGGTCAGCTGCAAGTCGAGCTGCGCACAGAAGCCGACGGGCATGGCAGCCTCAACGGGACAGTGCCGGTACATGTCGCAGCGTTGGAGAATCCCGGTGACTCTCAGGTCGCACAGGTGCCGTTCGTCGCATCGCTGATCAAACCCCTTAACACCACCAACTTCGTCTTGGTGCTCGTCGCTGCGCTGCTCCTGGGGCCCGCCATCCCGCTGGCCATGCTGTACGCGTCCAAATGGTGGGTGAGCAAGATTCCCGACTCCCCACTGCTGGCCGAGCGCATCCCCGTGGAGGTCCGCGACGACCAGCTAATGCGTGACGGCGAACCGTTCGCCATGGCCGACAAGGATCTCATCCAGCCGGTCATCGGACTCGTAGGAGGAGGCGCCCGCAAACTGGATGTGCTGGGAACTACGCTGACCACCTCGATAGGACGAAGTCCCTTTGGGGCTGGGGCGGTCACCGTCCAGGCCGCCGATTCTGTCAGCGTCGGCTCCCAAGTCCCTGGCAGTGACCACACAGGCCTGCACGCGGTGCTGCCGTTGGCCGTGCATAACAAGTGGGTGGTAGTTCACGACCCGCGCGGCCCCGCGAACCGCGCCGAGATCCTGCTGTTAGTCAGTGGGAGCACTGACACCGCCGCCCGAGAGAGCCTGTACGAGGAAGTCGCTAGCCGGGCGCCGGCTCTGCTGAGTGCGCTACGGCTGCGCGCCGTGCAGGCAGGTCTGGCCGTCCCCGGCGACGGCACCGATGAGCCCGCGTCGCCCTTCGGCAACACCGGTGTACTGACTTCGGCACCTGGCTACGATCCGTTCGCTGACGGGGGCTCGCCGCGCGGTGACGCGACCGCGGACCCGCCCGTAGGCCATGATCCGTTCGACCCATTTAGGGAAGGAACCTGATGCGACGATTCCTGATCGTGGGGTGCGGCGGGTCTGGCGGCTCGACGCTGGCTTTCATGATGGACCAACTGCGCTCCGACCTGCATGCCGCCGGTATCGACGGCCTGCTTCCAGGCTGGCAGTTCGTGCAGATCGACGTGCCCAGCGGCGCCGAGCCCGGACCGGAAGGCCTGGCCAACGTGCCGGCCCAAGGTGGCACCTACATCGGCTGCGGTCCGCAGGGCAGCAGTTATTCCACTCTCGATGGGGCGCTGTCGCAGAGGCTGGCCGCTGAAAGCGCACTGGACGCCATCGCCACCTGGGCGCCCCGGAATCCGCAAGAGGTCACCAACCCGATCTCGGCGGGCGCCGGCCAGTATCGCGCCATCGGGCGGATGATCACGTTGTCGAAAGCCAACGAAATCCGAACGCGGCTCCAGACCGCCTGGGATGCCTTGTTCCGCGTCGAGACCGTCTCGGCGATGTCGCGTGTCGACGTCCCCGGGATGGGCCGCTTCGAGCAGGACGAGCCACCGCTGGTGCTGGTGGTGTCCTCAATGGCCGGTGGTGCGGGAGCCTCCATGGCGCTAGACGTGTGCCGACTGTTGACCCTGGTCAGGGGCTTGGACCCGAAGCTCATGGGTGTATTCATGGTGACCCCCGACATCTTCGAATCGCTGCCCGAAAGCGCACGTATTGGCGTGCGCGCCAACGCTCTGGCCATGCTCGGCGAGATCGTCGCCAGCCAGGCCGGTGCCGCCCGCGAACACGACGTGAGACTTCTGCGGGCCCTCGGCCACCAGCATGGCGAGGGTGAACTGATCCCGTTCGCCCGGGTGTTCCCCGTCGGCCGCTACATCGGTGCTGACCGCACCCAGTTCGGTGACGGCTCCCAGGACGCGGTATATCGCGGGCTGGCCCGCGGACTAGCCGGGTTGATGATGAGCGGGCGGGCCAGCGCACAGTTTGTCGCCTACGACCTCGGAAACACCGCCTCCCCCGAAGCCGACCAAGACATGCTCGGTTGGGGAATCGCCACGTGGGATGTGTTGCCGTGGGGCACCTACGGCTTCTCCAGCCTGTCGATGGGTCGTGACCGCTACGCCGAGTACTCCGCCCAACGGTTGGCCCGAAGCGCAGTGGACAGGCTGCTCTTCGGCCATCTGCAGCAGGGCAACCCGGCCTCGAGCACCGAACAACTGGACTCTCTGCTTTCCAGTCAGTGGCAGGCACATTGCAGCGCGCTGGGATTGCCCGCCAGTGCCGGCGATGATCAAAGCCGCGTGGGGATCCTGGGCACCTGGATAGGCACTGCGGCGTTCAGACCCGACTCCGTTATGGCCACCGTCAGCGGTTTGGTCGAACGTCAATTACGACCCTATCTACCCAATCCGCAGGGAATGACCGCCGAGCAGTGGGTCCCGATCTTCCATCAGACATTGCACAATCGTCGCGCAGACCTCGCCCGCGCCTGCGCGGAAGCCGGCTACGCCATGGCGTATTCGTGGCAGCGAGAATTCAGTGACCAGCTTGAGCACATGACCGGTGGCGCCGCCGCCAGTCTGGGGCTGCCCTACGCCCGCGAACTGGTCGACCGACTGCGCCGCCACATCGATGATGTCCTGGCCCCCGGGGTGGCCCAGCTCGGCTCCAAGGGTCCGCCCGACATCGTCGCCCTCCCCCCGCAGGTTGATACCGCAATGCGGTCGCTTCGCGGTGTGATGACCAACACCGACCAGGTCCTAGCGATGGCCCTGGACGGTTTCCGGGCCAACATCCGCCGCCAGCTGCTCGCTGATGCAGCGGCGCACATCGCCGACGTGATGCGAGTGATGGGCCCCGAACTGCTTGCGCCGCTGCGTGAATCTCTCGGCGAGGCAATGATCGTGTTGGAGAGGGCCCGCGCTGAACCGCCCGCTGACGTCGGGCTGGCCCGGCTGTCGACCGACCAGTACTCGGCGTGGCCCGCCGATGCTGACGAATTGGTCCCTCCGCGTTTCGCCGAGGCCAACAACGAGGTGCTGCTGATCAGCTCCAGCGCGTTCAAGGGCCGCTACGAAACCGACCTGCCGAAGGCGGTCGCAGGGTCCAACGCGATGATGCCGCTGCGAAGCGCCGTAGAGGAGGCCACCAGCCGCGTCGTGCTGGGACTGTGGCCGACCGCAGGGGGTCACACCGCGCCCGGCGGGCTGCTCACCCGCACCGCGAGCTGGGTGACGCGGGCGCTGGGCACCGACCCTGAGACCGGGCGCGCACGGGTGCCGTCCATGGCCCAGTTTGACGTGCACACCCGTCCGCCAGAGCTCCTCGCGCGCGCCCGCCTCTACATCGAACGGCCGGGGGAGTCATTCGAAGAGTTCTGCAAGGTTTCGCTGCGGGACTTCGTCGCCGGTGTCGGCGCGTCGGAATCTGAACTCGCTGTGCGCAGACGCGACATCACCACCAAGTTCCGCGAGGCACTGTCGCTGGCGCGACCGCTGGCCAGCGTCAACGACCAAGCGCTGCAGCGCGTCCATCCCGGCAAGCAGGTCGAATACCGGTACAAGTTCTCCGAAATTCCGTTCCTCGGCCAACCTGTCGCCGATGAACTGACCGCAGTGCTGCGGGACAATCCGCGCATCGACCAGGCTACGAAGGACAACTACGGCCGCTCCCTGTCCGACGAGGACAACGTCACCAAGATCGACATCTTCGGCTCCTATCCGAACTACTCTCCGCTGGTGTTCGACTCGGTACTCAAACCCGCCGCTCAACAGTGGGCCCAGACGGCCGGTCCCGGCCGGAAGGGTTTCTGGCGGTGGCGGCGGTCCCGGCCGTTGCCGGCATCGCTGCCCATGACCGAAGACGAGCGCCGCACGATGACCGCGGGCTGGTTTCTTGGTCAGCTGATCGGTCGCATCCAGATTCCCGCCTCGCCGTACACCGCACCCGTGCGCATCTACGATGGCGACGGCGGCGGCTGGCTGGATTTCCCCAACCCGCTACTCACTCCGCCCTCAGAATTCCTCGCCCCCTATGACTGGCTGCCCGCAGTTCTAGAAGGCATCCTGCTAGCGATCGCGCAGTCCCACGAGCCGCCGGTGATGCGGTCACTGCAGCCTTACGGCGTGCTGCGCGCACTCTATGATTCCCATAGCCAGGACCCGGCCAGCGGGATCGTCGAATTGTCGGCGGCCACGCTGTTGCGGGAATTTTTGCAGGACGGGTCTACGGTGCCGGGGGTCGTCCCGCGCGACCCGAAGATCGCCGGGGCACAGACTGCCGAGGACCGCCGACAAGCGGCTGAGGAGTGGCTGACCAGCGTGCGTGATGTGGCCGCGCAGTACCTTCCCCCCGGAACGCCCGGTGCGCTCGCCGACGGTGTATTCACCGCGATCGCCACTCGGTCCAAAGCGGCTCAAACGCCGATCTTCCGGGACCTGGCGCCCGAGGTGTACTGGGCTACCGGCTCGCTGATCAAGTTGCTCGACCGGGAAGCCGCCGCCATCGCCAAGGGAGTCAGTGGTGTCGGGACCGCAGCCCTCCACGATGACCCCGGATCGGTGGCGATTCCCGAAGGCGGGACGTTCTGACAGTGTCTGCACCGAGGCCCGTCCACGAATCGAACGCACCTTCCGAGCCGTCGGCGTTGACCGTGCTGGTGGTGCCGCGTGCACCCCTGGAAGATCTGGTCGCGGTGCTCGCCGACTATTCAGCGGTGGGCCTGCTCGGTTCCTACGCGTGGGTCGACGCAGAAGCGACCGGCGGCACCAACACGCCGGCGTCCCTGATGTGCGGCGGCCGATCGAAAGAGGTTGTACTGCAGCAATTGCTTACCGGGGAACGGTACGACCGCATACGGGTGGTCGTGCTCGTACCGATCGATGCGCCGCCGGACCAACGGGTACCACTGGCGGCTGAACAGGCCATCGAGCAGGCGGTGCGCTCGAGTTCCATGGGCGCTCGAATCACCCTGATGCGGATACTGGTCACTCACGGTGCCGCGGCGCCCGTCGTTCCCGACCCGGCGCTGGTGCTGGAGGGGTGGCACAACCTACTCGTCGCCCCAGAGGACTCTGCGGGGCCGGGACTGGGAGCGGTCGCGTGGGGCAGGCTCACTGATCCGCTGGATCTAGCCCGTCAGGTCGCCCCGGTACTCGCCGGGGCGGCCGGGCTGTGGGCTGGCGTCGAACAGACCCCATTCGACACCCTGGAGATACTCCCGGGGCAGACGGTACGAGCCGTACGGGCGTTCTATCGCCGACTGGACACCACCGGCGTGGAGACCCGCCTGCGTGCGCAACTGTTTGATCCTGACGGGCGGCTGCCGCTGCCGCGCGGAGGCCAGATTCCGGTCGTCTACGTGGAAGATGTTGTGGGTGCTTCGCAAACGATGGCCCGGGCGCTGTGGACCAAACATCGTGACGTGCTGCGCGGACCACGGCTGACGGCCAGCGATGACGTTGCCCAGGCTATTTCGATCGGCAGCGCACTCAAGATGTTCCTGCGATTCATGTGGGCCGCATTGCGCAGGGCCCCGTCAGCATGGTTCTCAGCGGTGTTGGGTTCGGCGCGGTCCGTGGCGGCCAGTGCCGTCCAAGGCACGGTTTTCGGCCGCACCGACTCGGCGTTCTCTGTCGTGACCGACGGCCGGGTCGCCGACTGGCTGACCCTGGGCCGCAGCGCCGAAACGCTTTCCGGTGCACTCGGGGGGCCGCGGCCGGGTGAGCATTTCGCGCAACACGATCTCAGCGGCTTGTGGATCGACTTCGTCAACGGGTCCCTCACGCTAGCTGACGGTGGGCGCCGCGCCGGCGGATTGGACCCGATCTCGGTCGGCGCCGGAGTCGGAGTGCTGGCCAACGCGGCCGACGTGGTGCCCAGCGCCGCCGAACAATTCGCGGCTATCCCCACCTCGCTGGCGGCGGTCGTCGGAGTAACCGCTGTGGAGCCAGTGGACGTGCTTGGTGCCGCCACGCTGCGCGACCGGCTCCGGGGGGTCTACCAAGACCCGGCGGCGGGAGTAGAAGCTCGCACAGCAGGTTCGGACCTAGACTCTTGGCAGGCTGCGACGTCCCGTAGCTACGCCGTGCAGGTGTCCTCGATCCTTGTCGACTACCTGCAACGCGCCCGCGCCGAAGTCAGCGAACTCGTGGGCGCGTTGCGGGCAGCAGCCGAGCGCAGCGCGGTTGACGAACAGCTGCGCGCACGGCAGCAGGCGATCGGCACTATCCTCAAGACCTTCACCGCCGCGGTTTTCTTGGTGTTGCTGGCTCTTGCCGGTATGGCCGCGTCCAGTTGGGTCCGGTGGTCCTTTGCCGGCGCAATCGCCGGCGTGCTGGTCGGGTTGTACATCCTGGTATCCCTTGCGCTGTTCATCGTCGCCCAGCGTGACCTCTTCGCCGAGATGAACCTGAGGAAATCTCGACAGGAACAACTGGATACGATGCAGGCCAATCTGCGTAACGCGCTCGCCGATGTCACCCGCTTGTCGTCGGCCTACGGGCAGCTGTTGGCGTGGTCGCGGGTCATGGGCGCGGTGCTGCACGCCCCGTTTGGTCCAGCACCGCCGCCCGGTCACGATCCCGGTCAGATCTTCGATGGCCTGCCACGCTCCACGCAGATCGGCGTCGCCGATCCAAGTCCTGAGCAGGCGGACAACGCGAACCATGCAGTGCAGCGCCGACTCTATGCGCTGGGCTGGTTGACCAAACCTTGGGACGACATGGTCGCTGCCGCCGCCGAACGACTCCGCGAAGACCCGGCCATGTTATTCCGGATGCCTGGCGCCGGAACCGGATCCGGACTGGATCAATGGTCGGTCGCGGTGTCCTCGGGGCGGGTTCGACCGACCGGCGCCGATGCGCTCTGGCGGCGCGTGGAACAGATGTTCCTCGACGAAACCGATTCGGCCTCAAGAAGTGTCAGTGATTCCCTGACCGGCAGGGTGCTGGTCCCGGCGCTGGACCGCCATGTGCCCACCGCTAAGTTCTCTGACGGAGTCACTGACCATCAGCGCGGTCGGGCCGCCCCGTTCGACGCCTCGCTGTTCACCGATTCCGCGGTCACCGCGGGTCGCGGTGTGGTCGTCGTCGACGAAGCCGTGCTGGCCCGCAGCGGACTGGGCTACCGCGCGGTGGTCATTCAGGCTAGCGACGGTTTGCCGCCTTACGACCTCGCGGTGTTCGAAACACCGCTGCTCCTGCCGCCGGGCACCGACGGCGAGGCGGCCACTTTGATCAGCGCCACCGAACGAAACGACCCACCCGGCGAGGACATGGTGTTCTGATGCCCGACGCCAACCCGAGCCCCGACGACGCCGATGACCCTCGGCTGGCGGCGCTGACCGCTTGGCGTCAGCAGCTCATCGACTCTGGCGCGGTCTCGGCCCGCAGCTTCAAAGAGGCCCACCTGCGACTGGTGCTGCGATCCGGACGCACCGAGGTCGACCAGATCCGCGCCATGCTGCCCGGGGCGGTTGCCGAGCATGCCGAGGACATGGCTCAGGTGCTCAGCGAATTGGGGACGGTTCCGAGAGAGGGCGCTCCTGCGGCCGCGGCGCCTAACAGCGCCGGCCGCCACCGCGGTGCACCCGCTGCAAACGACCTCGCCGGGGAAGGCGATGTCGACAACACGACGATGCTCACATCTGCCGGGCCGGCCGTTCCGCCCTCGACGGGCCATACAGCCGAAACCATTCCTGGTGCAGATGAATTCGCTAACTACGCCTTCGGTACGCAAGAGGCCTCGCCGCACGGGATCACGATGGTGCGCCACCGTGACGCCTCAAACAACCCCCGCGGACTTCAGCTGTCCTGGCCGCCGCACCGCCCGTCGGCGCACGCCACCGAGACGGTGGTGTTCTACCGGGTTGTTTCCTCTGAGGAAACCAAGCCCTACTCGCCGGACCGGGCGTATCTGGTCAGCACGACCACCGGCACCGACGCCGAAGACAGTCGGCTGTCCGCCGCGGCGGTACGCCACTTCCAAGTGTGGGTCAACGCTGGGCAGACACGAGCCGCTGCCCTAGCCGCACAACCCGTCTTACACGCCGAAGGTGTTCTGGTCAGTCCCGTCGCGGACCTGACCATCCGCGAAGACAACGGCCGGGTAATTGGTCAGTGGGACGTGGCACCCGGTGTCGACGCCTTATATATCTACCGCGTGCCATCTGATGCCCCTACCCGTGACGGTCCCCAGTACCGCATCCTCGCCGAGAGTGACAACCTCACTGGATTCATCGACACTGAGGCCGCGCGCGGGCAACGCTACACCTACCGGATCCGTTGCGCGGCAACAGTCGACGGTGTGACACGACTGTCAGAGGCTACTGAAGTCGACGTAGAGGTCAGTGCCGTTCTATGTGCAGTCACCGATCTCGCGGTGACAGCATCTGGGTCGGGGTCTTTTGACCTGTCCTGGACCGACCCCCCGCACGGGCGGGTGGTCATCTACCGCAGCCAGAGCCCCACCCGGGCTGGCGCAGAGTCCGCCGAACTGCCCGAAGCTGCACTCGATCAAATCGGGTTGACCCCCGATCTGCGGCTCAACCAGCCAGTGACGAAGATTGCCGAGAACGGCGGTGCGGTCAGATCGGCGATGGTGGGGGTGGCCTGGCCGGCCAATTGGAGTCGCTCGTACCTGACCCCGGTCACGCTGCTCGCTGGTCGAGCCCTGCTGGGAACCCCACAGTCCTCGGTTCGCACAGGCACGATCCGCGACATCGAGCTCGCCGAATACTGCAACAAGCAAGTGCTCACCTTTGATTGGCCGGCGGGCGCAGCCGCCGTCGTCGTCCATCTGGCCCCTAAAGGCTACGATCCACGAAACGGCCTGACCGGTAAGAGCTTTGAAATCTCACTCGAAGAGTACGAGAAGTACGGCGGCATGCAGCTCACCGGTCAGCTTCCGGTCACTGGCTGCTCGCTACACCTCGCGGCGGTCGCCTTCACTCGCGGCCAGCGCGTCACCGGAACGGTCAGCAGCGTCGAATACGCTGGGCTACTGCGACTGCAATACACCGTCCAGCTTGGCCGTGATGATGCCGGGTGGCCATCACACGGCATCATTGGGATGCGCTCCGGACAGGACCTCCCCGGCTCGCCGGCATTCGTCCTCATCAACAATCATCAACGGATACCGTTGTCCATCAACGACGGTCAAGCCGTCGACGTCGCTCCGATGGACGCCGATGGTCGGCTGACCGACTCGCCGTCCAAAGAATTGCGATGGTCCGCGCTGACCGCCCACGGCACCGACGAACTGTGGGCGGCCAATCTCCGCGGACTCCAGGGCTGGATCCGGCTCTTCGTCAATACCTCCTCAGCGCAGCGGCTCCGCACAATCGCGCTGCTCGACCCACCGGTCGATGAGCTAAAGCTCACCCAGGTTCCCGCTGGGCGGCCTCAGTGAGACCGCGCTTCGGCCAACTGACCTACACCTCCTTCGACAGCACCGGAGCCGCCGGAGGTTGGCAGACCAAACAAGTGGAAGGAGACCTAACCCGCGAAGAGACCCGGCTGTTGGTTTCTGGAGTGCGCACGGTG
>JAGQTR010000536.1 GCA_020438915.1 Mycobacterium sp. | reverse complement strand
TATGTTCCGCCGGCGCCGCCACCCAACTACCTACCGCCCGCTGCGCCGCCGCCTGCTGCACCACCGCCGGCCTACGTGCCGCCAGCGGTGCCGCCATCCGCGCAAGTACCCACGGCGGCTTCGCAGCAACAAGAGCCTCGGTTGCGTGATCGGATCATCGAGCGAATCCCGATCATCAACCGGTTCCACGAGCCGGACCCGTACGGCGAGTAACCACCGGTAGTCCGCACGTTTTCAGGGAGGCGATATGGCATACCTCGATCGACGCGCGACTACCCGGATCGTCGGCCTTGCGCTGTCGATGATCACGCTGTACGCCGGTGCGAGTATCGTTGCGGCATCAGCAATCTCGGCGTCATCAGACTTCCCGCTGCAGCCGCAGTGTGGGCCTGACCCGGTGACGCTGATCGACCCGTGCGCAGATTTGTCGCAGCCCGGGGTGGCCGCCGACCCGGCGCCGCAGATCCCCTGGGATGTGATCGACAGCGTGCTATTCGCCTGAGCGGGTTCGCTTGATCAAATCTTGCAGCCGGTGTTCGTTTGGTGGCAATGTGTGCCAGACCTGCACGGAAAGCAGTTGCATTTGCAATGGCTACTACGGTCGTGGCCGTGTCCGCCCATGACAGCCTCCTTCGCTGGGTGCCATATACGCTAGCCCGGCGCGACGTCGGGTGTCGAGGGTTGCCGCGGTTTCCGCCGTCCTCGGAATCGCACCCGAGCGCCGGAATTTCCGATGCGATGTATCGGGTCGCGTGATGTCCACTCCCGCTGCGGTAGAACGTCTTTGGGTGCCGACTTAGCCGTGGACGATGCGCGAACCTTCAGGGCGCTGCCGTCAGTTTGATCACCGATAACCCCAGACGGTCCACGGCGTCGGCCCACTGCTCAACAGTGGGGACCCGTTCGTCGCGAAACTTCAGACCCATCGTTCTCTGGGCGCGCTTTGCACCGTAGGTCTGTGTTAACCGGTGTGCGATGTCGACGACCGCCGACCGGTCGGTGATGAGTTGACCATGCATCGATTTCTTTGTTCCGCGGTGGTGCACCTCGGCCGCTGCGCCGTCGCGGAAGTTGAACTTCCACTGTGCTTCCAGCACCACATAGAGGTCACCGTCGAGCTGGTGGGCGCTGACCGGAACGGAGAACTGTCGACCGGTCCGGCGTCCGGTGAAGCTGACGAGCATGAACTCGGTCAATCGGCCACCGAGTGGCGTCTTGAGGAGCCGTCCCAACAGGGGGTTGACTGCCCGAAGTAGGGCTTGCGGGGGATGGGAGATCTCGATCGCAGTCATGCCGGCGTGGTTTCTGCCAGGCGTTTTTCGATAAGACCGAGCAACGCTGTGATCGCGGCGGCATCGCCGGTGAGTTCGAGGAGGCCCTGGGCGACGGCGTCGGCGACAGCAATTTTGCGGCCGATCAACGCTGCGACGGTCGGAGCGCTGGCGCGCACAGTCACGTCGCTGGGCGTTGCCGGCTTTCCCGGCCGCACCGATATCCTGCCGCCACGAAATTTCAGACAAGCCGTGCTGTCGTCGATGTTGAACTCGTATACCGCGTCGAGGTCCGGAGGGGCTTCATCGCGCAGATCGGCGGCGAGAAAAGTCAACATCCACTCGGCGCGGAACAGCTCGCCTTCGGTGTCCGCGTGGGTCATCTGGTGGCGGGCTCCCCACAGCGCCAACGGTATGACCGCCTCGGCGAGCTCGCGTCCCGCTGGGGAGAGCTCGTAGACGACCGCCGAGCCAGGCTGGTCAAGCGCGAGCCGACGCTGGATGACGCCGTCGGACTCCAGCTGTCGCACCCGGGTAGCCAGCAAGCTGGTTCCGATACCGGACAACGCCTCAGCCAGCTCGGTGTAGCGCTTCGGGCCCGAGCCCAATTCGCGTACCAGCAGCAACGTCCAGCGTTCGCCCACCACATCGAGGGCGTGAGCGAGCCCGCAGAACTGTCCGTAGCTTCGCCGCGCCATGGCAAGCATCCTACACCTGACTCTATTTTTTAACTATCACTTGTTTATCAGTTGGTAACTTCAATTTCTTATGTTACGTTGCAGAAGTGAGTGTGACGTTGCAGTGATCTTCGGAGTTCTCGGCACGTCATTGCTCACGCCACCACCCTGCGGGGACAACTCCACATAACAAGAGGTGAATCACCATGGCTCTACTTACACACCCCGGGCCGACCGCACGTATTCGCTGGACATTGGCTGCGTTGCTGCGACGGCTTCATCCCGCCGTTCTTCCGCGCCGCCAGGCGTCGCTGGCCGCCGGCAAGGTGACAGCCGAGGTTGCCGAGATGTCGAACGGTTCACGCCGGGAGAGGCACTTCTACGCCCCGCGGCGTGACTCGTTGTTCGAGCAATCAGCGATGGCGCGAGAGATGTTCAGGCTCTAGGTACAGGCTCAGGTTTTTCCAGAACTGCTCGTCTGTGCGCCCAATCGACACCGCGGCCTCGGCCCGTAACTCCAGCGCCCGGCGGTGGATTCGTTGTTCGGTGGTTCGCGGCATCTCCCCGGGACCGTAGAAGCCGCGACGGAGTCGACGGAGCCTGCCCCGCCGGGCCTCCCACCGAAGAGCATCGCCAACGGTCTTGGCGGCGTACCCGCGGACGGTGAACCCGTGGTAGCGCAATCCCTCGATGATGTCAGCGATGCTCTGCGGCCCGTCTCGATAGATCTGATCGACGATGACGTAACGGAGATCGGTGCCCCGCAGCGGAAGTTCGGTGCGCATGACCAACGGTCTCGCCCGCCGCCGACAGATTGGCTCGGTGTCAGCGGCGGCTCCGGAAGGCTGGGGACCGCGTCGTATCTGGGGAAAACTTTCAGAGACAGCACCTGTGAATTGGGCGGCCATTGGGGATTGGGACAGCGGGGCCCGTGACGTTGATCAGCAGCGCCCGTCCGCGATCAGCAGCGTCCGTCCGTGATCGGCACCGTCCGTTCGTGATCGGCACCGTCCGTCCGTGA
>JAGQTR010000535.1 GCA_020438915.1 Mycobacterium sp. | reverse complement strand
CGGGGCCAGGAAGCCGCGGGCATCGCCGTTGCCGACGGCTCGCAAGTCCTGGTGTTCAAGGATCTCGGGCTGGTGAGCCAGGTCTTCGACGAGCAGACGCTGGCCGCGATGCCGGGCCACGTCGCCGTCGGGCACTGTCGTTATTCGACGACGGGGTCCACCACCTGGGAGAACGCCCAGCCGGTGTTTCGTAACACCGCTGCGGGCACCGGCGTGGCGCTCGGTCACAACGGAAACCTCGTCAACACCGCCGAATTGGCCGCCCACGCGCGTGACGCGGGTTTGATGGGCAGCCGCGGCGCGATCACGGCAACCACCGACTCAGACATCCTGGGCGCGCTGCTCGCCCACGGAGCGGCCGACTCCACCCTCGAGCAGGCCGCACTCGAGCTGCTGCCGACCGTGCGGGGCGCGTTCTGCCTGACCTTCATGGACGAGAACACCCTCTATGCCGCGCGCGACCCCTACGGTGTGCGCCCGCTGTCACTGGGCCGGCTCGATCGCGGCTGGGTCGTCGCCTCGGAAACTGCCGCGCTCGACATCGTCGGCGCTGCGTTCGTCCGCGACATCGAGCCCGGCGAGCTGCTTGCCATCGATGCCGACGGCGTGCGTTCCACCCGATTTGCCAACCCGACCCCCAAGGGCTGTGTCTTCGAGTACGTGTACCTCGCCCGGCCGGACAGTGTGCTGGCAGGCCGGTCGGTGCACGCCACCCGGGTAGAGATCGGTCGCAGGTTGGCCGCCGAGAAACCGGTCGACGCTGACCTGGTTATCGGCGTTCCGGAGTCGGGCACCCCCGCTGCCGTCGGCTACGCGCAGGGCTCTGGCATCCCGTATGGCCAGGGTTTGATGAAGAACGCCTATGTGGGGCGGACCTTCATCCAGCCGTCCCAGACGATTCGGCAATTGGGTATTCGACTCAAGCTGAACCCGCTCAAGGAGGTGATTCGCGGGAAGCGCCTGATCGTCGTCGACGATTCCATCGTGCGAGGCAACACCCAGCGGGCGCTGATCCGGATGCTGCGTGAGGCCGGCGCCGTCGAGGTGCACGTACGGATCGCCTCGCCGCCGGTCAAGTGGCCATGCTTCTACGGCATCGACTTCGCCACCCCCGCCGAGCTCATCGCCAACGCGGCGAGCAACTCGGCAGACGAGGATGACATGCTCGACGGCGTCCGCCGCGCGATCGGCGCCGACACGCTGGGTTACATCAGCCGCCACGGCATGATCGCGGCCACCGAGCAGCCCGCGTCACGGTTGTGCTCTGCCTGCTTCGACGGCAACTACCCGATCGAACTGCCCGGGGAGACTGCGCTGGGCAAGAACGTCATCGAGCACATGCTGGAGACCGCCGCCCGAACGGGCATCCCCCTTCAACTCGACAGCGGCATCGAAGATTACGATGCCTCAGCGATTCGTCGTCCCTGACGCTCGCCCCGTCACTATTCCTGCACGGCCGGGCTGAATCGCATCAGGTGGCGCCGCCCACGGTGTGGGGCCGACCGGTCCTGGCGCAGCGCCTCGATCACCGAATCCCGGTAACTGCTCAGCCCGCCCGCGGGTGGCGGTATCACCGCGTCGATGTCGTGCTCGTGCATGACCGCGTCGCACTCCAGCGATTCGACGAGCGGCCGCGCCAACCCCGACGGGATCGGCGTGACCAAGCCCACCCACAAGCTGGCGATGGTGGGTGTCAGGAACGGCAGCACGATGATCACCCGCTTGCGCAGGCCGGCCACATCGGCGTAGACCTGCATCGCCTCGCCGTACTCCATAACGTCGGGTCCACCGACGTCCCACGTGCGCGACGTCGACACCTGAGCGGTTGCGGCCTCGGCCAGGTAGTGCAGGACATCGCCGATCGAAATGGGCTGGATCAGATTGTGCACCCATTTCGGTGTCGTCATTGCCGGCAGCCGGTCGGTGAGGTGGCGAATCATCTCAAACGACGCCGATCCCGACCCGACGACGATGCCGGCCTGTAGAACGACCGTCTCGACACCGGAGTCGATGAGAACATCCCCGACCAGCGTGCGCGACGCCAGGTGCCTGGAGAGCGCGACGCCTTCGGGGTGCAGCCCGCTCAGATACACCACCCGCCGGACCCCGGCCCGCTTCGCCGCGGTGACCACGTTGCGCGCGCAGCGCTCCTCCTCGGCGACGAAGTCTTTCGACGTGCCCATCGAGTGCACCAGGTAGTAG
>JAGQTR010000534.1 GCA_020438915.1 Mycobacterium sp. | reverse complement strand
TACCCCGGGGGCCCGTAGCCGGCCAGTGAGTAGCCCGGGTATCCGGGCGGGGGATAGCCGGTGGGGGCCCCGCCGGGGTGAGATATCCCCGGCCGGCCGAAGCCGCCACCCTGGTAGGTCATGATCACCATCCTGTCGATCGCCACCGGAATTGACAACGTCAGCCCCTTGAGCCGCTGCCCTCGCCCGCCGAATCTGAGCTTGTGCGCGAACTTTCGGCTGGAAATCGATCAGACGTTCAGTTTCAACGGAGTGGACCCAGGATGGCTGACGAACTGCGCACCTGGTCGAACCGGCCGCGGAGCCGCCGCCAAGGGGTTCGTGGTAACGACGATCGCCTGGACTCTGACCGCCGAACGTCGTGACGACCTTCTGCTCGAGGTCAGGAGAGGTGCTGTGCGGGATGCGGTGACGCGCGGAGCACTACGCCGACGCGCTGGTTCTGGGGCCGATCCGCCCGGGCGCCGTCGCCGATGGCGGCATGCCGACAGCTCGAGCACCGGGGGTGGCACAGGTTCGCAGTGCTGCGGCGTTCGCCGGCAACAGACCCGACGTAGAGCTGATTCCGCGCGACATCGAGGTGGCGGTAGACGTGGACGCGCGTTTCGTCGTCGGCCCCTAACCGTTTCGGAGTCGGGAGCCCGGGTACCCCGCCAAACATGACCCGCTTCGGATACACCCTGATGACCGAACAGAGCGGACCCAAAAATCTTGTCCGCTACGCAGTTTCGGCAGAAGAAGTCGGCTTTGATTTCGAAGTGTCCAGCGACCACTACTTTCCGTGGTTGTCGTCGCAGGGCCATGCGCCCTATGCCTGGGCGGTGTTGGGCGCTGTCGCGCACGCAACCGAGCGTGTCGAGCTGATGACCTATGTCAGCTGCCCGACCGTCCGTTACCACCCGGCGGTGGTCGCGCAGAAGGCGGCGACCCTGCAGATCCTGGCCGACGGTCGGTTCACCTTGGGGCTGGGCAGCGGAGAGAACCTCAACGAACACGTGGTGGGGGCGGGGTGGCCGACGGTCGCGCGGCGCCACGACATGCTTGCCGAAGCCATTCAGATCATCCGGGAGTTGCTGACCGGGGAGATGGTCGATTGGAAGGGTGAGTACTTCGAGGTCGACTCCGCGCGCATTTGGGACATCCCCGACAACCCGGTCGCCATCGCCGCGGCAGTTTCCGGTGACCGTTCGGTCGAGGAGTTCGCCACCCTGGCCGATCACCTCATCGCTGTCCAGCCCGATAGGGCGCTCGTCGACTCCTGGCACCACACGCGCCGGGCGACGGGACTGCCTGGCGACGTACGGGTGATAGGGCAGATACCGATCTGCTGGGACCCCGACCGTGACACCGCGGTGGCACGGGCACACGATCAGTTCCGCTGGTTCGCGGGCGGGTGGGCAGTGAACTCGGATCTGCCGACCACAGCCGGGTTCGACGGTGCCACGCAGTTCGTCCGCCGCGAGGACGTCGCCGACTCCATCCCCTGCGGGCCGGACTTGGATGCGATCGTCGAAGCGGTGCGGGAATATTGGGAGGCCGGATTCACCGACATCGCGTTGGTTCAGGTGGGCGATGAAAGCCAAGAACTGTTCCTTCAGGAGGCGGCGGGCCCGCTGCTGGACAAACTCCGAAGCGCTTCGCAGTGAGGGGATGTGATGACTCGAGGCAGGGGAATCTACGACGACGAGGCCTCGGCTGCCGACAAGAAGCGCGCGGATATCGCTGACCGCCGTGAGCCCGGCAGGGAAACCCCAGACGTCGATGAGAGTGCCGAGGAACCGCCGGACTGAAACCGGCTAGCCGTGGTGGGTACGGCGTATTCTCTGCCGGGCGCAGCTGCGAGCCAGCAGCCGCGACGAGCGCCGGAGAGGAATACTGTGATCTGGCTTTACTTGGTCTGCGCGATCCTGAGCGAGGTGGCGGCCACGCTCTCACTCAAGGGATCGGCCACCGTGCCCGCGTTGTACGCCGTCGTCGTCCTCGGATATCTGGCGGCCTTCATCTTCCTGACCGCTGTCCTCAAACGAGGGATGGGGATCGGTGTTGCGTACGGCGTGTGGGCCGCGGCGGGTGTGGCGCTGACCGCGTTTCTGGCAGCTGTGCTGTTCGGCGAAGCGTTCACGCTGGTCATGGTCATCGGTGTGGCCTGCATCGCAGCCGGTGTGCTTCTCATCGAAACCGGTGCGCGGCATGGCCGAGCTGTCGCCGAAACGTCGTCAGGCGGGTAGCGCGATGCAGTACTTGCTGTTGGTCGGCGCAATTGTTGCTGAAGTCGTCGGCACGCTGTCGCTACGGGTTGCCGCGCACGGACGAACCGGCTTCTACGTGGCGGTGGCGCTCGGCTACGGGCTGGCTTTCGCGATGTTGCTTGGTTCGCTTCGCCTGGGAATGCCGCTGGGCGTTGCCTATGGAGTATGGGCTGCTGCGGGCGTCGCGCTGACCGCCGTGGCGTCCCGCTACCTTTTCGGCGAGCCGCTGACCCGCAGGATGATCGGTGGGATCGGTCTGATCATGATCGGCGTCATGCTCATCGAGTTCGGGGCCGGGCACTGAATAGGTCTCGGAATAAGTGCGATCAACTGTCCCGGATCATGCCGCTGAACTGAATGAACATGGGTCGGGGTGACAGGATTTGAACCTGCGACCTCTTCGTACCGAACGAAGCGCGCTACCAAGCTGCGCCACAGCCCGTGGCAATCGCCAGTCCCGACGGGAGGGCGACACCCGAGGATAGCCGACCCCGCGGCATACCCCGAAATCG
>JAGQTR010000533.1:585-2450 GCA_020438915.1 Mycobacterium sp. | reverse complement strand
CCCGCGTCATGTAGAACGCGGTGATTCCCGCCCCGAGAATCGTCGCCCCGCCCAGGATCACACCCTTGACACCGCCTGCGCCGAGCGCAGCTTCGATGATCCCGTCCTTGGAGAAGAAGCCGGCCAGCGGTGGCACGCCGATGATGGCCAGGTAACCGAGACCGAAGGTCGCGAAGGTGACCGGCAGCGCGGTGCGCAACCCGCCGTAGCGGCGCATGTTCACCTCGTCGTCCATCGCGTGCATGACCGAACCGGCGCCCAGGAACAGTCCGGCTTTGAAGAATCCGTGCGTCAGCAGGTGCATGATCGCGAAGGCGTATCCGGCCGGTCCCAGCCCCGCGGCCAGCACCATGTAACCGATCTGGCTCATCGTCGATGCGGCCAGCGCCTTCTTGATGTCGTCTTTTGCGCAGCCGATGATCGCACCGAACAGCAGCGTGACCGCTCCGACCACCACCACCGCGGTCTGAGCGTGCGGGGCCAGGTCGAAGACCGGTCCCGAGCGCACGATCAAATAGACACCCGCGGTGACCATCGTGGCGGCGTGGATCAGTGCCGACACCGGTGTGGGGCCCTCCATCGCATCGCCGAGCCAGGATTGCAGCGGGACCTGAGCGGACTTGCCGCACGCGGCCAGCAGGAGCATCAACCCGATCGCGGTCAACGTGGCCTCGGTGAGTTGCGGCGCGGCGCCGAATACGGTGGCGAATGAGACGGATCCGACGGCGGCGAACATCACCATCATGGCCACCGCCAAACCCACGTCGCCGACCCGGTTGACGACGAAAGCCTTCTTGGCCGCCGTCGCGGCCGAGGGCTTGTGTGACCAGAATCCGATGAGCAGGTAGGAAGCCAGTCCCACCCCCTCCCAACCCAGGTACAGGCCGAGATAGTTGTCGGCCAGTACGAGGAGCAGCATCGCGGCGAGGAACAGGTTGAGGTAGCCGAAAAACCTTCGGCGGCCTGGGTCTTCGGCCATGTAGCCGATGGAGTAGATGTGGATCAACGATCCGACACCGGTGATCAGCAACACAAAACACATCGATAGCTGGTCGAGTTGCAGGCCGAAGTCGACCCGCAGCTCACCGACCGGAACCCAGGAGAACAGCGAAGCGTGGATCGACCTACTGTCTGGCTCGCGGCCGAGCATATCGACCAACAGCGCTGCGCCGCAGCCGAAGGAGGCCACCGCGGCCAGCGTGCCCAGCAGATGTCCCCAGCGATCGGAGCGCCGGCCCGCCAGCAGCAGGATCGCCGCGCCGGCCAGTGGGAGCGCGATGACCAGCCACACGGGAACGGTCATGACGGGCGTTCCTCGCGGGCCGCGGCCACCGAGTTGAGGAACGGCGTGATGATGTCCACCGGCAGCGGGAACACCACTGTCGAGTTTTGGTCGGCACCAAGCTCAAGAAGGGTCTGCAGGTAGCGCAATTGAAGCGACGCCGGGCTTTTCGAGAGTGTCTCGGCGGCCTGCCGCAATTCGTCGGACGCCTGGAGTTCACCGTGGGCGTTGATGATCTTGGCCCGTCGCTCACGTTCGGCCTCCGCCTCACGGGCCATGGCACGCTGCATCGACTCGGGAATCTCGACATCCTTGATTTCCACCACCTGCACCTGCACACCCCAATCCTGGGTCTGCTTCTCGATGATCGTCCGCAGGTCCTGATTCAGGTCGTCGCGGTGCGCCAGCAAGGTATCGAGGTCGGCCCGGCCCAGCAGCGACCGCAATGTGGTCTGCGCGATCTGAGATGTCGCAACCGAGTAATTCTCCACCGCCACAATAGCGTTCACCGGATCGGTCACTCTGAACATCACGACCGCGTTCACCCGGGCGGGCACGTTGTCCTTGGTGATCACCTCCTGGG
>JAGQTR010000533.1:0-468 GCA_020438915.1 Mycobacterium sp. | reverse complement strand
TCGTATTCGGGCAGCACTCTCAGGGAGAGATACAGGACGAGGCCGATCAGCAGGAGAGCCCCGACGATGGACAGCACCCAGGTCATCGGGCCTCACTGTCCTTCCTCGAGGGTCCCACTCCCCATCTCGTCGAGTACTTGTCGATTGCGGCCGCCACGGCGTCCTCGTGCGCGGTCCGGTGGGGGAGGTGTTCGGGAGGTGTCACCTGGGTAGTCCACAGATGCCGGAACAGTGGCGCGCAGAGCAACGCCACGATCAGGGCGGTGGCGCCTCCGATCAGCAGGTCGGCTCCGCTGCGGCTGATCAGACCCTGGGCCAGCGGCATGAGGAACGCCAACCCCGCGACCGCACAGGCGATGCCACGATGGAACCGGCCAGCCTCGGAGAACGGCCAGGGGTCAACCTGCCGGCTGACCTCGCGCCCGTGTTGCGAGGTGGTGCAGTCCATCTTGACCGGGCAGCCGTTGC
>JAGQTR010000532.1:2129-2321 GCA_020438915.1 Mycobacterium sp. | reverse complement strand
CCGCCGACGCCGACGCCAGCCTGGCAGAACTGGCGGCGCTGGCGGAGACCGCCGGGTCGGAAGTGCTCGAGGGCCTGATCCAGCGTCGGGACAAGCCCGACCCGTCGACCTACATCGGCTCGGGAAAGGCGCAGGAGCTGCGCGAGGTTGTCCTGGCCACCGGGGCAGACACCGTCATCTGCGACGGCGAGC
>JAGQTR010000532.1:0-1909 GCA_020438915.1 Mycobacterium sp. | reverse complement strand
GCGGCCCCGGTGAGACCAAGATCGAAACCGACCGCCGGCGAATTCGTGAACGAATGGCCAAGCTGCGCCGTGAAATTCGCGCAATGAAGCAGGTTCGTGACACCCAGCGCAGCCGCCGGCTGGGCAGTGACACGCCGTCCGTGGCCATCGTCGGCTACACCAACGCCGGAAAGTCCAGTGTTCTCAACGCTCTGACCGGCGCCGGTGTTCTGGTCGAGGATGCGTTGTTCGCCACACTGGAGCCGACCACCCGTCGAGGTGAATTCGCCGACGGTCGGGAATTCGTCCTGACTGACACGGTGGGGTTCGTTCGACATCTACCGACCCAGCTTGTGGAGGCGTTCCGATCGACTTTGGAAGAGGTCGCCGACGCCGATCTGCTGCTGCATGTCGTCGACGGTTCGGACGCCTTTCCGCTGGCCCAGATCAACGCCGTGCGGCAGGTGGTCAACGAGGTGATTCACGGGTCCGATCCGGCGGCGAGATCAGCCTCCGATCATGATGGTCCGGTTGCGCCAGAACTACTGGTAGTCAACAAGATTGACGCAGCGGGAGACTTGGCGCTTGCCCAGCTCCGTCGGGCACTGCCCGATGCGGTATTCGTTTCCGCTCGTACCGGCGCAGGAATGGATCGCCTGCAGACGCGCATGGCGGAGATGATCGCCCCCCGCGACGTAGTGATCGATGTCACAATCCCTTACAGCCGAGGCGATCTCGTCAACCGTGTCCATGCCGACGGCCGCGTCGATGCGGTGGAGCACACCGCTTCTGGCACCAGGATCACAGCACGCGTGCCGATCTCGTTGGCAGTCGGACTGGGTGAGTTCGCGACGTTCTGACCGCGCTGAGGGTGCCGCACGCCATGGCGTGCGGTAGGCTCGTCGGAGAACGTCGGCCGCGGACAGCTGTTCGGAAATCTCTTCGAGCACACCCCGCCCCAAACTTCGGACAACGTCGGCGACAGTTCACTCACGACACAGATCTTCATCTCCGCAGATCACTTACTACGCAGATTACTAAGGCGAAACCGCCACTTGTGTGCGCACTCCCGCTGGACGGACTCCGTCGCGGTTGCCCGGGCACACGCTGCCCGAACAGGCTGGAAAGGTACACATGACCACCCAATCCTTCGCCGATCTCGGCGTGCCCGCACCATTGGTGCGGGTGCTGGCCGAGCGCGGTATCACCGAGCCATTCCCCATCCAATCGGCCACCCTTCCCGATGCGTTGGCCGGTCGCGACGTCCTCGGACGGGGCAAGACCGGTAGCGGCAAGACTCTGGCGTTTTCGCTGCCCCTGGTGGCGAAGTTGGCGGGCCGCCGCGGCCGACCCTCCCGCCCTGCAGGGCTGGTCTTGGCCCCCACGCGGGAACTCGCCACGCAGATCACCGCGGTGCTGCAGCCCATGGCTGCCGCATCCGGCCTATCGGTCACCACGATTTTCGGTGGTGTGTCCCAAAGCAGGCAGGTCAGCGCATTGCGCTCCGGGGTCGACATCGTGGTGGCCTGCCCCGGCCGTCTCGAGGACCTGATGCGGCAGAAGGTGATCAGTCTCGACGATGTCACCACGACGGTGCTCGACGAGGCTGACCACATGGCCGATCTCGGGTTCCTTCCCGGCGTCACCCGCATCCTGGCGGCGACTCCCGCCGGCGGTCAGCGATTGCTGTTCTCGGCCACCCTGGACAACGGCGTCGATAAACTGGTCAAGCGTTTCCTGAGCAACCCGGTGCTGCATTCGGTCGACGAGGTCACCGAAGCGCCCGCGGCGATGACCCATCACGTGTTTCACGTCGGGGGAGTCCAGCAGAAAAAGGATCTGGTGCACCGCCTGGCCTCCGGAACTGGGCGCCGGATTCTGTTCATGCGAACCAAGCATCAGGCGCGCAAGCTCGCCAAGCAGCTCACCG
>JAGQTR010000531.1 GCA_020438915.1 Mycobacterium sp. | reverse complement strand
GGCCGAGCTGAACGCTGGCGTACTCGCGGCGCCATCAGCCGATATCAGAGCGCAACGAATGGCCACGCTCGACGCCGTCGCCGACCTGACCGTCCTGCCCGTCGACGACGCCGCAGCGCGCATGTGGGCGCGCCTGCGGATCCACCTCGCCGAGGCGGGCCGCCGGGTCCGCATCAACGATCTCTGGATCGCTGCCATCGCCGCATCGCGGGGACTGCCGGTGGTCACCCAGGATGGCGATTTCGACGCCCTCGAGACCGTCGCCGGGTTGACCGTCATCCGCGTGTGAGTCCGGATCGCCCAATGTTGTTCGCGATCAAGTGAGTCCGAGCGCTGCGCGGAGCCGGTCGGCGTCCATGGCGCCGCGGGCCGCCTCACCGGCGGGAAAGGTGTTGAGCAGTTTGATCAGGTCGTCGCGCCGGGTCGGGTCATCGGCGGCCTGACGCGGCGTGTGGCCATCGAGAGCAGGGATTTGTTCATCGAGCCACCTGGTCTCGTAGCCGTGGATGACGTCGGCGAGGAAGGCGGCCAGCTCGGGGTCGTCGGGGTCCAGCGCAGCGTCGCGACCACCGGGCAGCTGGTTGGCCAGCGCTGCGAGCTCACCGATGTCGCGGATCGGTCGGCGGGTGTCGTCGAGCACTGTCATCGTCGGATCGAGGCGGCTCGCCGTGGCCAGCACCCGGTCCATCCGCTCGTCGCTGTTGGTTTCCACCCGCAGCGTGTCACCCGCGAGGGTCAGCGTGGCCCGGACGCGCAACATGCCGTCAGCGGGGACATGTTCCAGCCAGCACGGCGGCACCTCTCCCTCCTGCCGGTCGTAGGTGTCGTCCAGCGCGGATTCGAGCCCGTCGGGATCCCCGACCCGCATTGTTGCTTCGCAGATCGCCATCGAATCGCCTTCGGTGTTCACCAGAGTCGGTGGTGCAAACCGTCGACTCAGCGCTTCGATCAGCTCGATCGGGTCGGGCTCGATATCGAGAAGTGCTATCAGCGCGTCGCGCTCGTGCAACGCCACCGGCTCGAGGCCACCAAAGAACTGCACGGTGTCCCCAGCGGGAACCGCCCGAGCACAGATCAACTGCCCGGGCGCCACCATCCTGCTGCCGGTGCGTTCGCGCACCTCATGCCGGTCTCCGGTGCGCACGTCGCGCACGGTCATGCCGTGGCCATGGCGCACCTCGTCGACCTCGAACACCGACCGGTCCACCAGTAGCCATTGCTCGGCCAGCGCGCGCTCGTCGTCAGGCAGCAGCGCTCCGCGCAGGGCGAGAAAATCGGCGAACGCTCCCCCCTCGAACAGCACCGCATCCATCACCACCGGATCGGACATCCCGGCGATACCTCTGTCGGCGACATCCTCGGCGTAGCGGGTGCGTTCGAGCCAGGCCTCGGCGAGCACCTCACGCCAGCCGCTGAGTAGGGCGTGCTGAGCAGCTTTGGAGTACAGCCAGCTCGCCCGCTCGGACAGTGGCAGCTGTTCGCGCCCGAGGTGGCACTTCTTGTACTTGCGGCCCGACCCGCACCAGCACACGTCGTTGCGGCCGACGTCGGGGCGCGGCTGAGCCCGGTGTCGCTGCAGAAGCGCGACCATCGGATCATCGGGTGCGGCACCGGCACGACGCAGCAGCGACAGCCCACGTTCGACGTCGCCGCGGTCGCCGGCGAAGCGCGCCAGGTCGAACAACACCGGCGCCCAGTCGGTGTCCATCGACTCGGCGGCCAACAGCTCCTGCTCGGCCGCCTCGACCGATCCGGTGCGTTCCAGCGCGGTCGCGCGCAACCAGCGACACGCGACCCGCGCCGGGCGGGGGACCTTGGGCTCCAACATTTCGGCGAACAAGCCCAGCGCCGCCGCTCCGGAGCGGCCGGTTCGGAGCGCTTCGGTTACCAGAATCTCGGCCAGCACCGGGTCGGCGAGTGCGCCGCCGAGCTCACCGGTCAGCTCAGCCAGGTTGGTCCTCTCTGGTTCCGGCGCCCCCTCATCAGCCCTGAACGCCGGATCATCCAACGGTTCGTCGGGGTCGGCCATTTCGATCACCCGCGATAGCTGGTCATAGACCTGCAGCAGGGTGTAGAGCGCGAACGCGTCGTCAGGTTCGAGGTCGTACCGGCGAGCCAACAGAGTGCATCCGCGGTCGAAATCCCAAGCATCAAAATCGAATCCGGCGGGGCCGAGCCAGTCTTGGTGGTGCACCAGACCCGCATCGGTGACGATCTCAGACAGCGGCGCAAGTGGTTGGGTGAACACTGCTGGATCCTGCGCGCAGGCCGTCAGCACCACCGCGTCGAAGAACTGCGGCTCGTCGGCGTCGAGCATCGCCGCGAATTGTGCGCCGACCGCGGTATCGCCGATCGAGCTGACCCGCTCGACCACCAAACCCTTCGCGGTCAGCCGCACGCCAACGAGGTCGCCCTCAGCCGCGCCCAGCCCTGCCAGCGTGCCGGGAGCGAGCAGCAGCACTCCCAGCGGGTCAACCAGCTCCGGCGGGATCTCCCGCTCGTCGAACAGTTCGTTGTCCAACATGGGTAGCACAACCGACGCCGGCGACCCATCGGCAAACCCGACACCCTCCTCGTCGCTCTCACACACGTGGGTGACCGGGTCCAGGTCCGGGGTTACCGCGAGCATGTCGTGAGACAGTTCCGCTGCGCTGAGCCGGTGGGTGAACACCCGACCGGCGAGCAGGCCTGGCAACCAGACCCACCGGTCGTCGACCAGCTGGCCTGCTGACCCGCCGATTTCGTCGAGCAGTTCGTAGAATGCGTCGTCGGCGTCGGGCACACCGGCCTCGCTGAGACGTTGCACGACGTCGTCCTCGGACAGGGGGCCGTGCTCGGCCAGAATCTCGGTCAGTGCGGCTATCGGGTCGAGTGCATCGGTCACGGTGGACACCTTAAACCCACGACTCGGGGGAGTCGGTACCATAGTATTGGTAGAAAGGTACCAACATGGCGTTGAACATCAAAGATCCATCGGTTCACGAAGCGGTCAAACAGCTGGCCGCCCTCACAGGCGAGTCCCAAGCTCAGGCTGTGGCGACCGCCGTCACCGAGCGACTGACACGACTGCAGCGCGATGACCTGGCGACCCGGCTCCTTGACATCGGTCGAAGAACCGCCGGAAGGCTGACTCCATCGGACCAACTGGACCACGCCGCGCTGCTCTACGACGACGAGGGTGTGCCGCGGTGATCGTGGACACCTCGGCGATCATCGCGATCCTGAAACACGAGAAAGACGCCGCGGTGTATGCCGCAGCGATAGCCGCTGCCCAGCATCGACGGCTCTCCGCGGCCAGCTATCTCGAATGCGGCTGTGTGCTCGACTCCCAGCACGACCCGATCCTCAGCCGGGGGTTGGACGAACTCATCGACGCGGCCGAGATCGCTGTGGAGCCGGTAACTGAGCGGCAGGCTCGTCTGGCGCGCCAGGCCTACGCAGACTTCGGCAAAGGCAGCGGCCACCCCGCTGGATTGAACTTCGGCGATTGCCTGGCGTATGCACTTGCCCTCGACCTGCGCGAGCCGCTGCTGTGGAAAGGCAACGACTTTGGGTATACGGGTATTGAATCGGCTCTCTCATAGCGGCTGCCAACCCGGCGCTGAGACACCTCTGGGAGGTGACCGAGGTCCTCCGACTAGCCGCGCATGATCTCCGACAGCCCGCGGCGCTCCATCCAACGCTGCTCCAGCGGGCGCTGAGCTGTGGAGTGGATCAGCGTCGGGTAGGACGTCAGGTCGGTGAATTGCAGCCTCCCGGACTGGAATCCGAGCATCGCACTGGCCCGCGCACCGGACTCGAGTTGCTCGGAGAGGAACTCGATACAGCGGGCGGTCAGGCTGGTGGAATGTATCCGATCGAACGGTGAGGGATCCCCGCCTTCCTGAATGTGGCCGAGGATCGCCTGCCGAGCGTCGAACAGCGTCCCGCCCTCCTTCTCGAACAGCGATTTGAGAAACCCGGTGGTGTAGACGAGATCGGCACCCTCGCCGCGGATGATCAGCCCGAGGCGCTTCCCGGAGCGGAAACCGTCTGCGAGGGTGTGGATGTCGGCCGTCAGGGAGTCCAGCGTGATGCCCTCCTCGGGCAG
>JAGQTR010000530.1:809-2921 GCA_020438915.1 Mycobacterium sp. | reverse complement strand
CTGGCTAGTGCGCGTGAGCTCAACAAAGTGGTCAACGACGTCTTTCCCGAGGATTCGGTGTTCCGCATCGACCATTACCTCGGCAAGGAGACCGTGCAGAACATCCTGGCGCTGCGGTTCGCCAATGAATTCTACGAGCCCATCTGGAACGCCCACTACGTCGACCATGTGCAGATCACGATGGCCGAGGACATCGGATTGGGCGGCAGAGCAGGCTATTACGACGGAATCGGCGCCGCGCGCGACGTCATCCAGAACCATCTGATCCAGTTACTGGCCTTGACCGCGATGGAAGAGCCGGTCAGTTTCAATCCGCACGAACTGCAGGCCGAGAAGATCAAGGTACTTTCGGCGACCCGCCCGATGCAGCCGTTGGATCTGACGACCGCCCGCGGTCAGTACGCGGCAGGATGGCAGGGCAGCGAGAAGGTGCCCGGCCTGCTCGAGGAGGAAGGCTTCTCCAAAGACTCCCGCACGGAGACATTCGCGGCGATCACGCTTGAGGTCGACACCCGCCGCTGGGCGGGGGTGCCGTTCTTCCTGCGCACCGGAAAACGTCTGGCACGTCGGGTGACCGAGGTCGCGTTGGTGTTCAAGCGGGCACCCCACCTGCCATTCGACAGCACGATGACCGAAGAACTCGGCAAGAATGCGTTGGTGCTGCGCATTCAGCCCGACGAGGGAATCACCACCCGGTTCGGTTCCAAGGTGCCTGGCAGCGCAATGGAGGTCCGCGATGTCAACATGGATTTCTCTTACGGCTCGGCCTTCGCCGAGGACTCACCGGAAGCCTACGAGCGCCTGATCCTGGACGTGCTCCTCGGCGAACCCTCACTGTTCCCGGTCAACGCAGAAGTCGAATTATCCTGGGAGATACTCGATCCGATCCTGCAGGATTGGGCTCGAAGCGACGAGGAATCGGCCGGTCCGCAGCCATACGATGCCGGCACGTGGGGCCCCCGTGCGGCAAATGAGATTGCGCAGCGGCTGCAGCGGGAATGGAGACGGCCGTAATGATCCTCGAGCTTGCGGATACGACCACCAACGCGATCAACAAGAAAATCACCGGGCTCCGCGAAGAGGCCGGGGCGCTTGCCCTCGGCCGGGTACTGACCCTGGTAATCGCCCCCGACAGCGACGAAACACTGGAAGCGGCGATCCAGGCGGCGACGTTCGTCAGCCGCGAACACCCCTGCCGGGTGATCGTGCTGCTGACCGGCGACCGTGGCGCGTCGAAATCGCGACTGGACGCCGAGTTACGTGTCGGACGCGACGCGGGTGCGGGTGAGGTCGTTGTCCTGCGACTACATGGTGAGCTCGCCGATCACCCCGACAGCGTCGTTCTACCGTTCCTGCTACCCGACACTCCGGTGGTGGCGTGGTGGCCGGCCTCGGCTCCAGCGGTGCCCGCCGAGGATCCGTTGGGCAGGCTCGCGATTCGGCGGATCACCGACGCCACCAGTGCGCCGGACCCGCTGGCTGCACTCAAGGACAGACTGCCGGGCTATGCGGCAGGAGACACGGACGTGGCCTGGAGTCGTATCACCTACTGGCGCGCCCTGCTGGCCTCGGCGATCGACGAACCACCCCGTGAACCTATCGACTCGGCGGTGGTTTCGGGACTGCAGGCCGAGCCTGCGCTGGACATTCTTGCCGGTTGGCTCGCCAGCAGGATCGACGGCACCGTGACACGCACAGTGGGCACGCTGAAGGTCGAGTTGCGTCGGGCCAGCGAGACGGTCACGCTGAGCCGCCCGCAGGAGGGGCTGACAGCGACGTTGAGTCGCACGTCGCGTCCGGTGGCATTGGTTCCGTTGGCGCGCCGGGACATTCCGGAATGTCTTTCCGAGGAATTGCGTCGGCTCGATGCCGACGAGATCTACCATGAGGCGCTGCAAGGAATCGACAAGGTGGTGTATCGATGACTCCGATCGTCGAAACTTATTCCGACACTGCGGACTTAGTTGCCGCTGCCGGTGACCGTTTGGTGGGAGCCATCGCTGACGCAATCGCCGAGCGCGGTCAGGCGACGGTCGTGCTCACGGGCGGCGGTACCGGTATCGCACTACTCAAGCGGGTCGGCGAGCGCAGCGACGAGGTCGATTGGGAGAA
>JAGQTR010000530.1:0-748 GCA_020438915.1 Mycobacterium sp. | reverse complement strand
GGCATTGCTGGACCATGTCGACATCCCGGATGTCAACGTGCACGCCATGCCGGCCAGCGATGGTGAGTTCGGTGACGACCTGGATGCCGCCGCACAGGGATACGGCCAACTGTTGGCCGCCACCTTCGACGCACCGGAGCCGGAGTTCGACGTGCACCTTCTGGGCATGGGAGGTGAGGGCCACGTCAACTCGCTGTTTCCCGACACCCCGGCCGTGCGCGAAACTGAACGGCTGGTGGTCGGCGTGCCCGACTCCCCCAAGCCGCCGCCACGCCGAATCACGCTGACACTGAACGCAGTACGGCGATCCCGGGAAGTGTGGCTGGTGGTGTCCGGAGCAGCAAAGGCTGAGGCAGTGGCTGCGGCGATCGGTGGCGCGGACCCGGTCGACGTCCCCGCCGCCGGCGCTGTCGGCCGAGAGGCCACCGTGTGGCTACTCGACGAGGAGGCGGCGGCCAAGCTGCCGGATTGAGCCCACTTGTCGTTCAGCCCGGCGACGCCGGCCATGCTCGGCGTAGGCCGCCAGCGCCAGGTCCAGCTTTCACACCAGGGTTAAAGGGACCAGGGCCATTCCGTTGGCAAGTGCGGTTTGCAGTTCGGCGCGGTTGGGTTTGCCGTCGGGGTCGGCATGGACATCCGATGGCCGCTCATACAACACTCCGGTCAGCAGGCGCACCCCAACTGGTAGAAACCTAACCGTCATGCCGGGGTCGGCAGCCTCACCCAGAGCTTGCAGCGCGGCTGGGCT
>JAGQTR010000529.1 GCA_020438915.1 Mycobacterium sp. | reverse complement strand
AGTACGAGATCGAGCGGCTGATGCGGGACGCGCCGTTCCTGCTCATCGGAGAAGGCACCAGCGAGATCCAAAAGAACATCATCAGCAAGCGATTGCTGGCGGACTACCGAGTCTGATGAAGTGAATGCCCCCGAATTCGCGGCTCGGCCGCAACTGGCCGACGACGTGGCCAAGATCGTTCGACGGCGGATCTTCGATGGGACCTACGGCGCCGGAAGTTACGTGCGACTCGATCAACTGGCCGCCGGGTTGGGCGTGAGCGTCACCCCGGTCCGGGAAGCGTTGTTGGAGTTGAAGGCCGAGGGGCTGCTCGAGCAGCAACCGCGACGCGGTTTCGTGGTGCGGCCGGTGACCGTCCGCGACGTCGCCGACGTATCGAATGTGCAGGCATATCTCGGCGGTGAGCTCGCGGCCCGGGCTGCGGGCGGCATCACCGAGGCTGCGCTGGAGAAGCTGAACACCATCCAGCGCGAGCTCGAATCGGCCTACGACGCCGATGACGGTGAACGGGCCGTGCGGCTCAACCACGAGTTTCATCGCGCGATCAACGTCGCCGCCGACTCACCCAAGCTGGCGCAATTGATGTCACAGATCACCCGGTACGCGCCGGAATCGGTGTTCCCGACGATCGACGGCTGGCCCAAGGAGTCCAATCGTCATCACCGCCGAGTTCTCGATGCCCTGGCCAGGCGTGACCAGGAGCTGGCGAGGACGGCGATGTCTGAACACCTCGCCGCCGGCGCCGCGCCGCTGATCGACCACCTGACCCGTCGCGGGGTGATCTCCTGACTCGCCGAGATCGCAGCCACGCAGGTGGCTACTCGAACTTCCGCTGCTGCAGTGCAGTTTCGGCAGTAGTGTTGTTGGGTGACAGGGGAAAGGGACACAGTGTCAGACGAAGTTCTGGTAGAGCGGCACGATCGGGTGCTGGTCATCACCATCAACCGGCCAGCGGCCCGTAACGCGTTCAACCTGGCGGTCGCCAAGGGGCTCGCCGAGGCGATGGACGAACTCGACGACACCGCGGAACTGTCGGTCGCGATCGTGACCGGTGCGGGTGGCAACTTCTGCGCGGGTATGGACCTGAAGGCGTTCATGGCAGGAGAGGTACCCGCACTCCCGGGCCGTGGGATCGGCTTCACCGAGCGTCCGCCGCGTAAGCCCGTCATCGCGGCCGTCGAGGGCTATGCACTGGCGGGCGGAACCGAGATCGTGCTGGCGACCGACTTGGTGGTCGCAGCCAAGGATGCGAAGTTCGGCATCCCGGAGGTCAAGCGCGGGCTCGTCGCCGCCGGTGGTGGGCTGTTACGGCTCCCACACCGAATCCCCTACCAGAAGGCGTTGGAGCTCGCGTTGACCGGCGACAGCTTCACAGCTGAGCAGGCCGCTCAATGGGGCTTCGTGAACGTGCTGACCGAGCCAGGAGAGGCACTCGCAGGCGCACTGGAACTGGCCGAGCGCATCACCGCCAACGGGCCACTGGCGGTGGCGGTTACCAAGCAGGTCATCGCCAAGTCCGCCGGTTGGAGCGAGGACGAGATGTGGAAGAAGCAACTTGAGTTGATCTCACCGGTTTTCGCATCCAAGGACGCGATGGAGGGTGCCACGGCGTTCGCCGAGAA
>JAGQTR010000528.1:1513-4082 GCA_020438915.1 Mycobacterium sp. | reverse complement strand
TTCCACGGCGAGATGACCCCGACCACACCCTTGGGCTGATAACCAACCGTGGTCTTGCCGATCGCCGGCAGCAGGCCCTGCACCCTCCGTGGCTTCAGCAGGTCCTCGGAAACCCGCGCGTAGTAATTCGCGTTTGCGACCAGGTCGACGAGCTCCTCCTGGGCAGCCCAGCGGGCCTTGCCCGCTTCGGCCTGCAGCATATCCATCAGGAAGTCTCTGTTCTTCAGGACCAGGTCGCAATAGCGCCGGATGACCGCGATGCGATCCTTCACCGGGCGCCTGGACCAATCCTTCTGCGCTAGACGCGCTTTGGCGAATGCCGCCTCGGCGTCTGCGGCACTGCCGACCGGTATCGTGGCCAACGGTTTGCCGGTGAACACCTCGATTATCGTCTTGGTTGGACGGTCGGAACCGTCTTCGATCGCGACCAACTTTCGCAACCGATCGAAGGCCTCCGCTGATGGTGCGGGCATTTCGTCACCTCTCGAAGATTCACACGTGTGCAACAGGCTATCGCCCGGGGACCACCGATGGCAGCGGCCCTCAAAGCACCGACTTGAAAACCGAGTGTGAATTTGAGGTCTACCGGGCCAGATGCACTGTTGGGGCCACTTCCATGCCGATGAATCCTTGACCGACGCGCTCGCCCGATGCCGGACCCAGGCTCCTAGTCCGGTACCGCTGCCCTTCGCCGCCGGATACCGAGCCCGACCCACGATCCCAGTACGGTGATGAAGACCAGCACCTGAACCGCGACCTCCGCATCGGCGGGATACCACACCCCGGTCAGGTAATGCTCGATGAAGCCCTCCGGCGGCAGATCGGCCATCCCGGCACCCCCGCGGGCGAAGCGCTCGAGATCGGTCAACGGGCAGGGCAGACCCAGCATCAGGCTCGCCGTACCCCACGCCACAACCGCGATGTGCAGACCGATGGTGGCAGGACGCAGCCAGGCCAGGAAACCTCCGACCACCAGATAGCCGATGAATACCAGATGCGCCACGACTGCGAGGACCACAACGATCGTGTACGGAAGCGCGCCAACAAGGTTCATGCGTCTGCTCATGGTAGCGACATTCTCATCGCCGAGGCTCCGCGTTCTGCAATGATCCAGGCGTCCCCTGCCGGCTTCTCCCGACCGATGCCGTCGGCATAGTGTCCGCTGAAACAATGGCGACCGTGGCACCAAAAGTTCTGTTCCTGCGCAATGAGCACATTGCCACCGAAGCGCTGCTCGGCGAGGCGTTCACCGACCACGGATTCGACGTCGAGACTTTCGAGGTGGTGCCCGCCGAGCGGGCTGACAACCCGGCTGGTCCCGTGAATTTTCCCGATCCAGCCGGATACGACGTGATCGTTCCGCTGGGGGCGACGTGGCCGGTGTATGACGAGGCGCTCCGCAGCACCTGGGTCGGTGACGAGATGCGCCTGATGCAGGATGCGGCCGAGGCCGGGACGGCGCTGCTCGGCGTGTGCTTCGGCGGCCAGCTGTTGGCTCAGGCGTTCGGCGGCACGGTGTCGCGCTCGTCGCACCCCGAGATCGGCTGGTACGACGTGACCAGTGAGCGGCCCGACATCGTCCCGGGCGGCCCGTGGTTCCAATGGCACTTCGACCGCTGGACCCTGCCGCCCGGAGCCACCGAACTCGCCAGGACCACCACCTCATCTCAGGCGTTCGTGCTCGGCCGGGCTATGGCGCTGCAGTTTCACCCCGAGGTCGACGCGGACCTGCTGAGGGTCTGGCTGGCCGCAGACCGCCATGGCGACGTCGTTGCTGCCGGCCTGACGAACGACGAACTACTTTCCCGCACAGCAGAACTCGCTGTTGACAGCGCATCAAGGGTGCGTCGGCTGGTGGGTGGCTTCCTCACCTATGTGGCGGTCTGACCTACGTGCCGGTCAGCCTCGCCCCAGCTGATGGGCCAGCGCGTCGCCGACGTCGCGATGACGAAAGCGATGGCCCAGCGCCGACAGCTTCGACGGCGCCACCCGCTGGCTTGCCTCGGCGAGCTCACGGGCACCCTGCGCCCCCAACAACAGCCGGGGACCCAGAGACGGGACAGGGAGCACAGCGGGCCGATGTAGCACCCGGGCAAGCTCACTGGTGTATTCGGAATTGCGCACCGGCTCTGGACCGACGGCGTTGACGGGCCCGGCGAGTCGATCGTCATATAGCGCCCGGTAGTAGATGTCCAGTAGGTCATCCAGGCCGATCCAGGACAGCCACTGCTTGCCGCTGGCCACCCGGCCGCCGAGCCCGGCCGCGAAGAGCGGGCGCAGTAGGCGCAGCGTCCCACCCGCGGCCGCCTGCACGATCCCGGTCCGAACGTTCACCACCCGCACCCCAGCGTCGGCTGCGGGTGTGGTGGCCGCCTCCCAGTCTCCAACCACGTCGGCCAGGAATCCCTGGCCGCGACCGCTGTCCTCGGACAGCAGCGTATCGCCGCGGTCGAAGCCGTAGAAGCCGACCGCCGATGCGCTGATGAACGCGCGTGGCCCGTCATCCGCGGTCGCCGCGGCTGCAGCCAGCAGGCGAGTCGGCTCGATCCGGCTGTCACGAATCGCCGCC
>JAGQTR010000528.1:0-1456 GCA_020438915.1 Mycobacterium sp. | reverse complement strand
GCAGCGGGAGCCTGCGGATTCCACAACCGTTCATCGGGCCCGCGCGCCGACGAGCGCACCAGCCTGATCACCCGATGCCCACCCGTGGTCAGGAACGCACTGAGCGCCGAACCGACCAGACCGGAGGCGCCGGTGAGGGCGATGACCATGGGTGTGGCACCGGCCTCGGCGGCTTGGCGGTGTGCGGCGAGGTCGTCGACGAGCTGCCGCTCCCGGTAGACGAACGTCGAACGCAGCGCCGCGGCGGGTACGGTCGTTTCGACCTGGTCGCGCACCTGGGTGCGCATCCCGATGTCGCTGAAGGTGTGCGTGTGTCGCCAGCCGCCGATGACCCGCGCGGGCCAGGACAACGGACCCTGCGACGACAGTTCGTCGGCGAAGCGGCTCCCGGGCAGGTACGCCGCGGGATCGTGGCGGGCCACCCACCGCAACCCCGCCGGCAGGCCGAGTACCGCGACCCCATCGATCAGCGACGCCGCCTCCTGAACCACGCTCATCGGCTGCCAAGGTGGCACCAGGCGGCGCATCGCGCCGGGACGCTCGTGCCATCCCCACACCTCGTCGCGCGGATGGTCGATCACGCTTTCGTAGTCGATGCCCATGCAGACCCCCTGTTCTCGCCTCGTTTGTAGTCATTCGTCACCGAGCCGGTGCGGGATTGCCCCGGACGCACCGCGGGTATCACCTGTGCGAACGAGATTGTGATCAGCCAATGATGACTACACCATGAGCAAGACCGTGCGGACTTTTCGGGACCGACGCGAGGCAGGCCAAGTTCTGGCGCGCGACCTTGCGCGCTGCCTGGAACGGCACGGACACGACGACCTTCAGGTGCTCGGACTGGCGCGCGGCGGCGTGCCGATCGGCTGGGAGGTCGCGTCCTTCCTGCAGGTTCCGCTGGACGTGTGCCTGGTACGCAAGCTGGGCGTGCCGCAATGGCCCGAGTTGGCGATGGGCGCCGTGGCCACCGGTGGCGGTGTGGTCTTCAATGACGAACTGATTCGCAGTCTGGAGATCACCGACGATCAGATCCGCGAGACCGTGGCCCGCGAGACCGCTGAGCTCAGCCGCCGCGAGCAGACCTATCGCGCCGGTCGAGGGGGGCTGGTCCTGGCCGGACGAACCGTGATCCTGGTCGATGACGGGATCGCCACCGGGGCCAGCATGACCGCCGCGGTCCGCTCGGTGCGCCAAGCGGGCGCCTCCACCGTCATCGTGGGGGTGCCGGTCGGGCCTGCGTCGGTCTGCCGGAAGCTACGCGAGGACGCTGACGACGTGGTGTGCTCGACGATGCCCGCCGATTTCGGCGCCGTCGGACAGGCTTTCGTTGATTTCCATCAGGTCACCGACGACGAGGTCCGGACCCTGCTCGCCACTCCCACCACCGGGAGTGGATCGACCGTCGACAACCGTTGAACGGAAGGGCCTGCGCTCTTTGTGCCTAGCTCTTGGCGGG
>JAGQTR010000527.1 GCA_020438915.1 Mycobacterium sp. | reverse complement strand
CCGGCGACCGGGGAGGTGCGCCGGCAGTCGCCCCTCCCCAACGACTACTTCGGTGAGGGCATCACCGTGGTCGGCGACCGGATCTGGCAGCTGACCTACCGTGATGGCGTGGCGGTCGAATGGGACCGGGCCACCCTGACTCCGGTCCGCGAGGTCCCGCTTGGCGGGGAGGGTTGGGGTCTGTGCCACGACGGCGCACGGTTGATTCGCAGCGACGGCACCCACCGTTTGTACTTTCACGATCCGGACGATCTGTCGGTCACCGGGGGGGTCGACGTGACCCGCGACGGGCAGGCGCTGAACGGCCTCAACGAACTGGAGTGCGTGGACGGGCAGGTCTGGGCCAATGTGTGGCCCAGCGACAACATCGTGCGCGTCGACCCCGGCACCGGTGCCGTCGATCTCACCGTCGACGCCGCCGGCCTGCGGGCGCGGGGAATACCGGCCAGCGCCCAGGTGCTGAACGGCATCGCCCACGTACAGGGCAACGAGTTCCTGCTGACCGGCAAGGACTGGCCCAAAATGTTCCGTGTCCAACTGAATCCGAACCCATGAGTAAGTCCCGTTCGCTGGCTATCGTCACGGTCGCCTACCTGGTTGCCGTCGGGGTCGCCGCAGCCTGGCTGGTGTGGGGTCCGACAACCGGCAGGCTGTGGCTCGACGCGTTGATTGCCGATATCCTCGCCACCCTCGTGGTGTTCGCCTTCAGCCGCGGGTACGGCAACTCCAGCTTCTACGACGCGTACTGGAGTGTGGTCCCGCCGCTGCTGCTGTTCTTCTGGTGGGCACACGGCGGCCCGGGAGTCGAGCAATGGCGGTGCTGGCTGCTGGCGATACTGGTGGTGGTGTGGTCGGTGCGACTGACCGGCAATTTGGTGTATGCGTTCCCCGGCCTGCATCACGAGGATTGGCGCTACCCGATGTTCCGGGAGCGGGCGGGCCGCTGGGAGTTCTTCGTCGACCTCGGCGCCATCCACCTGATACCCACCGCGCAGGTGTTCCTGGCAATGCTGCCCGTCTACGTCGCGGTGACGACGCCCGGCCCCGGCGTGGCTTGGCTGGCGATCGTGGCGTTCGTCGTCGGGATGGCCGCGGTCGCGCTGGAGTTCGCCGCCGATGTGCAGATGCACCGGTTCGCCCGCGACAGGCGACCCGGGGAGGTGATGGACCGTGGGCTGTGGAGTTGGTCGCGGCACCCTAACTACTTCGGTGAATTCGGATTCTGGTTCGCCCTGGCGTTGTTCGGCGTCGCCGCGGCACCCGCCGAGGCCTGGTGGCTGTTCGCCGGTGCGCTGGCGATGCTGGCCATGTTCCTGGGCGCCAGCATCCCGCTGATGGAGACCCGCAGCTTGGCGCGGCGCCCTGGCTACCAGAGCGTCATCGACAGGGTCTCGAAGTTCTTCCCCCGCCCTCCCGCGAAGGCCCGAGCGTGACCCGCAGGCGCGTCGTCATCGCCGGGCTGGGGGACACCGGGGTATTGACGGCGATCAAACTGGCCCGCCACGCCGACGTCGTCGGGATCTCAGCCAAGCCGGGATTGGTCAGCGGGCAGGAACTGGGCTGGCGGCTGTCGCGTCCGGACGACTGGGCCCGGCACAACTGGATACCGTTCAGCCGATTCCGCGGCCTGGACCGAGTGCGCGCCGTGCACGGCACCCTGACCGGTGTCGACCTCGTCGCCCGCACCGTGGCGGTGCAACAGGCCGACGGCTGCACCGTGGATGTCGCCTATGACGCCCTCATCATCGCCACCGGCGTCACCAACGGTTTCTGGCGTCGGCCGACGCTGCAGACAGCGGGGGAGGTCGGCGCCGACCTGCGTGCGGCGCACGAGCGGCTGGCTGCCGCGCGGTCGGTGATCGTCGTGGGCGGGGGCGCCGCGGCCGTCAGCGGTGCGGCCAACATCGCGATCACCTGGCCCGATAAGCGCGTGGACCTGTACTACCCAGGTTCGCAGGCGTTGGCCGACCACCACCCGCGCACTTGGCAGACCGTTCGGCGCAGGCTCACCGCGGCGGGGGTGGAACTGCATCCCGGCCACCGCGCCGTGCTCCCCGACGGGTTCACCGGTGACGAGCTGACCGCGGACCCGGTGCAGTGGAGCACCGGACAGCCTCCGTCGGCCGCAGACGCCGTGCTGTGGGCGATCGGACGGGTGCGGCCCAACACCGGCTGGCTGCCCGCGGTGCTGCTCGACGAGCAGGGATTCGTGCGCGTCACCCCTGAGCTGCACGTGCCGGGGCACCCCGAGGTGTTCGCCATCGGTGACGTCGCCGCCACCGATGCGCTGCGCAGCTCGGCGCGCAACCGCGCCGACGGACTGCTCGCCCACAATGTTCGGGCCAGCTTCACCGGGAAAGCGTTGCGCCGGTATCGCCCCGCCAGACGCCGATGGGGGTCGGTGCTGGGCATCCAGCCTGACGGGCTGGAGGTGTTCACCCCCAATGGCAGGGCATTCCGGTTTCCGGCGTGGGCATTCGACCGGGTGCTGATGCCATGGATCGTGAGATGGGGTATCTACCGTGGAGTTCGTGCCGAAAGCGCTATCGCAGACGAGGCATCTCGGCGTTGATCCGGTTCAGGAGCGCCGGGTACCGGTCGGCCTCCGGGTGTCTGCCCGGCTTCCCGCTGCTGACCACCGCTGCCGACAGCGCCCTCGACGGGTCGGCCCACACCGCGATGTCGGTGAGCCCGGTGTGGCCGAACGCCGCGGCTCCGTCCCGTCCGAACGGGCCGAATCGCTTGGAGCCCAGCATGTAACCGGTACCCCACCGCATCGGTGCGAGACCGGTTGCGACGTCGGGACGCAGCCGTCGACACTCGACCGTCGCGGCCCGCAGCGTCTCGGCCGACAGCACCCGTACACCGTCGAGTTCGCCTCCGCGGCAGAGGATCTCGGCGAAGCGGGATAACTCGTTGGCGTTGGAGACGGTGTTGGACGACGGGATCACCCCGGTGAGGAACCGGCGCGTGTTCGAGAACGGGATGATCTGGGTCATGGTGCCGCCCACCGCGGTCTTGAATGCCTTCGCGATCGGGGCGGGCAGGGGTTTGCCGGTGACGTGGCTGGGCGCGACCGACGAAACATCCTGCTCGGCAACACCGTAATTGGTCCATCGGAAGTTCAGCGGCGCCAGGATCTCGGTGTGCAGGATGTCGCGGATGCTGCGTCCTGTTGCGGCTGAGATGATTTCGCGCATCAACGGACCCCACGTCACACCGTGGTAGATGTGGACTAGCCCCGGCGGATAGATCGGCTTCATCATGCCGAGCATCTCGCGCGTGTAGTCGCTGTCGTCCATTCGCTTGAGGTCCGGCTTGGGTCCGGTGGCGAAAGGGACACCCGCGCTGTGCGTCACCACATGGCGGATCGTCGTGCGGTCCTTGCCGTGGCTGGTGTAGTCGGGCAGGTAGTCG
>JAGQTR010000526.1 GCA_020438915.1 Mycobacterium sp. | reverse complement strand
CTCTACGACTACGTCTACGCCGACCAGACACCGGACTTCCCGCTGCCCTTCACCTACCCGCCGTTCGCGGCCGTGCTGTTCTATCCGTTGCATCTGTTGCCGTTCGGACTGGTCGCGCTCGCCTGGCAGCTCGGGATCGTCGCGGCGCTCTACGGTGTGGTGCGAATCAGTCAGCGGCTGCTATCGGATCGGAATCAGCCGGGCGACCGCCGTGTCGCAATGCTGTGGACTGCTGTGGGTATCTGGATTGAACCGCTGCGCAGCACATTCGACTACGGCCAGGTGAACGTGTTGCTGGTGCTGGCCGTTCTCTGTGCGGTCTGCAGCACCCGGTGGTGGCTGTCGGGGCTACTGGTGGGCCTGGCCGCAGGAGTGAAGCTCACGCCGGCGGTGTCGGGGTTGTATTTCCTCGGCGCGCGGCGCTGGGGTGCGGTGGTGTTCTCTGCGGTTGTGTTCTTGCTGACGGTCGGTGTTTCCGCCCTCGTAGTGGGTGATCAGGCCCGCCACTACTTCACTCGGCTGCTCGGCGACGCCAGCCGGGTCGGCCCGATCGGGACGTCATTCAACCAGTCCTGGCGCGGTGCGGTCTCGCGCATCCTGGGATACGACGCCGGCTACGGTCCGGCGGTGCTGACCGGCATCGCGCTCACAGCGATATTGGCGGTGCTGGCGTGGCGCGCGGTCGGCGGCGCGCGGGACCGGCTCGCTGCCATCGTGATTGTGCAACTGTTCGGGCTGCTGTTGTCACCGATCTCCTGGACCCATCACTGGGTGTGGTTGATACCGCTGATGATCTGGCTGCTGCACGGTCCGCTGCGCGATCGGCTCGGGGCGCGGATCCTCGGCTGGAGCTGGCTGGCGTTGACCGTTCTCGGGGTGCCGTGGTTGCTCAGCTTCGCCCAGCCGAGCATCTGGGAGATCTCACGGCCGTGGTATCTGGCGTGGGCCGGCCTGATCTACGTCGTCGCCACGTTGGTGACGTTGGCGTGGATCGCCGCTACTGCTCGACGATCCGATTGATCTCGCCCGCCATCTCCAGATCCTTGTCGGTGATACCGCCTTCGGAGTGGGTGACGAGCGTGAAAGTTACTGTTCGCCAGCGGATATCGATGTCCGGATGATGATCCTGAGCCTCCGCGTGCTCACCCACCCGACGCACCGCGTCGATGCCGTCGAGAAATGCGGGGAACTTGATTGATCGGCGCAGGGCACCGTCGCTGCGCTCCCAGCCCTCGAGCTCGGGCAGTGCGGCGTCTACTTGGTCATCGGTTAACACAACCATGTCTGTAGGTATACCGTTCGCGACAGTGTCAATCCAGCCAGCGTCAAACCAGCCAGCGTCAAACCAGATCGTGGTCGCCGGCGCGTTGATCCACGACGGTGCGCTTCTGGCCGCGCAGCGAATTCGACCGCCGGAGCTGGCGGGCCTGTGGGAGCTGCCCGGCGGAAAGGTGGGACCCGGCGAGACCGACGAAGCTGCGCTGGCGCGCGAACTGCGCGAGGAACTGGGAATCGGTGTCGCCGTCGGAGCCCGCCTCGGCGTCGACGTGGTGTTGAGCGCAGCGTCGACGCTGCGGGCTTACCGCGTCACCCAGACCGACGGTGTGCTGCAGCCCAATGATCACCGCGCGCTGCGGTGGGTCGGCGTCGACGAACTTCACGACCTGCCGTGGGTGCCGGCCGATACCGCGTGGCTGCCGCAGCTCGCGACGCTGCTTCGATAGCGACCTCGGTCAGGGAGCCGCCGGTTCGGCCTCGCCGCTGCTGACATGATCGCCGTCGAGTGGATCGACCGGTTCGATCACGGTCAGCTCCCCGGTGGTGGGATGCAGCGCCCAGGAATCGCGATGCACCGGGCGAACCGCCACCAGCCCCGCCAACGTCGCCGAGACATCGTGACGCTGGGTGGTGGGCAGACCTTCTGGCCTTGAGACATGCAGCAGGCGTGACGTGGTCGCCAGGTCATAGCGGAACGCCCGCAGCATCGACACACAGGCCGCGACCATCACCAGTGAGAACGGCACCGCTGTGGCGATAGACGCGGTTTGCAACGCGGTCAGAGACCCGGCACCGCCGACGACCAACAGCACCGCAGCGGCGACTCCCTCTAGGACCGCCCAGTAGACCCGGGTCAGCTTGGGTGTTTCCAGGTCGCCGCCGGAGGACAGGATGTCAATGACCAGTGACCCCGAATCCGAGGAGGTGACGAAAAAGAACACGATCACCGCGATGGCGAGCACGCTGGTGATCGTCGCGATCGGCAAGCCGTCGAGTAGCCGGAACAGCGACGTATTGGTATCGACGGCCCCGTCGACCAGCATGTCGCCGCTTTCCCGCTGCCGCAGAATTGCCGAGTCTCCGAAAATCGTGAACCACAGCGCGCCGATGACACTCGGGACGAGCAACACCGCCGTGACGAACTCGCGGATGGTGCGACCCCGCGAAATGCGCGCGATGAACATGCCGACAAACGGGGCCCAGCTGATCCACCAACCCCAGTAGAAGACGGTCCAGCTGCCGAGCCAATCACCATCGGAGAACGGCGCCGTGCGCAGCATCAACTCCGGAAGTGACTGGATGTAGACACCCAGGTTCTGCACGAACGCCTGCAGCAGGAACAGCGTCGGACCCAGCAACATCACGAACAGTGCCAACGCCGCAGCCAGCAGCATATTGATATTCGACAACCACTTCAGGCCCTTGCTGACACCGCTGACCACCGACACTGTCGCCACCAAGGTGATCGCTGCGATCATGCCGATCGTCCACCAGTTGTCGATCTCGATCCAGCCCAGATACTGCAGACCCGCCGCGATCTGGGTGATACCGAAGCCGAGAGAGGTGGCCACGCCGAAAAGGGTGCCGACGACGGCCGTGACGTCCACCGCGTGGCCGAGGACGCCCTCGACGCGCTCTCGCCCCAGCAGTGGTTCCAACAGCCAGCGCACCGCCAGCGGCCGACCGCGACGGTAGGTCATGTATGACATGCCGAGACCGACCACGACGTAGATGGCCCATGGGTGCAGGGCCCAGTGGAACAGCGTCAGCGACATGGCCTGGTTGGCCGCCCCGTCGGTCTGACCGGGGATCCCGCGTGACTCGGGCGGGCTCACGTAGTGCGTCAGTGGTTCGGCGACGCTGTAGAACACCAGTCCGATGCCCATGCCGGCGCTGAACAGCATCGCCAGCCACGCCGTAAAGGTGAACTCGGGCCTCTCACTGTCCTCGCCGAGACGGATGGTGCCGATCTTGGAGACGCCGCAGTAGATCGCGAACACCACGAATCCGGTGGTGACGAGCACGTACCACCAACCGACTCCATCGGCGATAAACCCGTTGAGCCTGGTGAAGGCGTCGGCGGCGGTCGCCGAGTAGATCACCGCGAAGACGATGAGCCCGATGATGAGGATCGAGGAGGGGACGAACACCGCCGGCTCAACACTTCGCCACGCGTGCGTGAGCGGGTTCTGCCGGTGGCCTTCGGTCTTCGTCTCCGATCGGGTCGGCACGGTCTACCGCCTCCTCATGGTTAGCGTCGTCGTCTGGTTTCGTAGCGGTCTGGTTTCGCGTAACAGTCTGGTTTCGCAGGTGTGCAGGTCTGGCCGCGGAGGTCGGCGCGCGGAAAAGACCCTACCCGCTACCGGCCCGCGGTAGTGGCGGGCGAGAAACTCAGCGGCGGGAACCCAGCGACGACGACGCAGTGACGACGAGGTCTCACCCGGCAGTGCCGACTCGCCACACCGTCAATAGTGCAAACGGTCACCTTCGACCCGCACATCGGATCGAGCGCCCGGATGGGCCACGGCATGGATCGGGTGGGTGAGGATCGGATGACGGCAATGCGGGCACGACTCCCGGGGCCGATTGGCAGAGTTGAACGCCAGATGGTGACACTCCGTACATCGCACGACGTACAACGCGCCGATCCAATTCAGCAGCCCCAGATAGATCGCCACGGTCGCCGCGATCGCGAGCACGGTGATGAGGACGACGGTGAGCACTTCGTAGACCGTCATGATGGCCAACCTCCAGAAATGTGCCTCGACGGATGGTTTCTACGGTACTCTCGCCGACTCTTCGGATCACGACTTTCGGGCCCGTCACAACTCTTCTTGTCTGGTTTTTCATGCCGATCGAGGTGCCTGGCCCCAGGTGAGCTGTCTCTCTCGTTTTCGTGATCGGTGCGCTGCACTGCGACAATCACCGGCGTGGATGTACGCCCCGATTTTCGCAATGTCGCCATAGTGGCTCACGTCGACCACGGCAAGACGACCCTGCTCGACACCATCCGCTCGAGCCGTGTGGCGAAGGGCGAGGCCGGCGGCATCACGCAGCACATCGGCGCCTACCAGGTCGACGTACACGGCCAGGAGATCACCTTCCTCGAC